>NZ_JBFUHN010000059.1:0-44479 GCF_056402375.1 Variovorax sp. P4_B10
CCGCGGCACCGTGCTCGCCGCAGCCGGCTGCGCATTCGTCGCGGGCTGCAGTGCCGCCGGCGGCGGCGAAACACGCTACGAAAGCTCGCCGCAGTTCAAGGACGGCGGCTTCCGGAACATGGCGAACCCCGAGGCCCAGCCCTCGGCGAGCGCGTGGCGCATCTGGTCGCGCTTCATCGTCGGCAGCAAGGTTGACACGATGCCGGTCGACCCGATCCCGGTGCATGAACTCAGCACCAAGGAACTGGACGCGCTGRACCTCAAGGCCAACCACGTGGTGCGGCTCGGCCACTCGTCGCACCTGCTCAAGCTGCAGGGCAAGTACTGGCTGATCGACCCGGTGTTCAGCGAGCGCGCCTCGCCGTTCCAGTGGGTGGGGCCGAAGCGCTTTCACAAACCGCCGCTCAGGCTCGAGCAGCTGCCGCCGATCGAGGGCGTGATCCTCTCGCACGACCACTACGACCACCTCGACGTCGCGACCATCGAGTACCTCGCGCAGCGGGTGCAGCGCTACTTCGTGCCGCTGGGCGTGCGCGCACGGCTGGTGGACATGGGCGTGCCGGCCGAGCGCGTGACCGAGCTCGACTGGTGGCAGGGCGGCGAGCACGACGGCGTGAAACTCACGGCCACGCCCGCACAACACTTCTCGGGCCGCACCCTCACCGACCGCGACCGCACGCTGTGGGCTTCATGGGTGGTGCAGAGCGGCGACCAGCGCATCTTCTACAGCGGCGACTCGGGCTACTTCCCGGGCTTCAAGCAGATCGGCGAACGCTTCGGCGGCTTCGACCTGGCGCTGATGGAAAACGGCGCCTACGACGCCTACTGGCCCGCCGTGCACATGACGCCCGAGCAGAGCGTGCAGGCTTTCGAAGACCTGCGCGGCAAGGTGCTCTATTCAGTGCACAACAGCACCTTCGACCTCGCCTTCCACACCTGGCACGACCCGCTGGACCGCATCGCGGACCTGACGGCGGCGAAGAAGATCGAGCTGGCGACGCCGGTGATCGGGGAGGTGCTGACGGTGGGGCAGGCGCGGACCAATGCGCGCTGGTGGCAGGGGCTGCGCTAGCCGGTTACTTGCCGCTTTCGCGCCGCTCGCGCGCCCGGCGCACCTGCCGGGTCTCGTTGGCCTGCGCCGCGATGCGGTCCTTCTCGCGGCGCTTGGCCGCGCGCTTCTCGCGCATGCGCCGGCCGAACACATAGCTGCCGAGGCCGGTGACCACCGCGATGAAGATGCCGATGACACTGATGTCGATGCCGCCCATCACAACACCCGCACGATGCTGGCCGGCTTGAAGCCCAGGTCGGCCGCCTTGCCCTTGCGCGCCCGGGTGCCGCGCGCGTTGTTGAGCGTGCGGATTTCCAGCGTTTCTTCGCGCTCCTTGCCGCCGCGGCCGATGCCTTCGATCTTCACGCTGCGCGTGTAGGCCGCGGCGCCCGCCAGCGTGTCCTTGGCTTCGAGGTCGATCAGTGTCAAACCACGACCGCCCTTCGGCAGGCTCTTGAGTTCGGTGATGTCGAAGGTCAGGATGCGGCCGCCGGTCGAGGCGCAGGCCACATGCGTGGCGGCCGGCATCGGCTCGGCACCGCTCGCGCCGCCCACCAGCGAGGGACGGCAGAGCTGCTCGCCCTCGCCCACATCGATGAAGGCCTTGCCGCCGCGCTGGCGCGACATCATGTTCTCGACGGTCGCGATGAAGCCATAGCCGCCGGTGTTGGAAAGCAGCACGCCCGCACTCACCGGGCCCGCGAAGAAATGCGTGACATGCGTGCCGGCGTCGAGCTCGATGAGCGTGGTGACCGGCTGGCCGTCGCCGCGCGCGCCGGGCAGCGAGGCCACGGGCACGGTGTAGACGCGCACGGTCTTGTCCTTGGAGGAGCCGAACACCAGCAGCGTGTCGACGCTGCGGCATTCGAAGGCGCCGTAGAGCGCGTCGCCGGACTTGAAGCTGTATTCGGGCGTTGCGCTGCCCTTTTCTCCATTCGCGCCGTTCGCCGCTGCGGCCTTCTCGCTGGCCCAGCCCTTCTGCGCGCGGACCCAGCCCTTCTGCGACACGATCACGGTGACGGGTTCGTCGACCACCTTCACTTCGGCGACGGCGCGCTTCTCGGCCTGGATCAGCGTGCGGCGCGGGTCTTCGAAGGTCTTGGCGTCGGCCTCGATTTCCTTGATCAGCAGACGGCGCAGCGTGGCCGGGCTGCCGAGGATGTCTTCGAGCTTCTTCTGCTCGTCGCGCAGGCCCTTGAGCTCCTGTTCGATCTTGATGGCCTCGAGCCGCGCCAGTTGGCGCAGGCGGATTTCGAGAATGTCCTCGGCCTGACGTTCGCTGAGGTTGAAGCGCGCGATGAGCGCAGCCTTCGGGTCCTCGGCCGTGCGAATGATCGCGATCACTTCGTCGATGTTGAGCAGCACCAGCTGCCGGCCTTCGAGGATGTGGATGCGCTCCAGCACCTTGTTGAGCCGATGCCGCGAGCGCTTCTCGACGGTGATCTCGCGGAACGCGATCCACTCGTTGAGCATCTGGCGCAGCGACTTCTGCGTGGGCTTGCCGTCGATGCCGACCATCGTGAGGTTGATCGGCGAGGAGGTCTCGAGCGAGGTCTGCGCGAGCAGCGTGGTGATGAACTCGTCCTGGCTGATGCGCGAGGTCTTGGGTTCGAACACCAGGCGCACCGCGGCGTCCTTGCTGGACTCGTCGCGCACCACGTCGAGCACCGAGAGCATTGCGGCCTTGAGCTGCGTCTGGTCGGCACTCAGGGCCTTCTTGCCGGCCTTGACCTTCGGGTTGGTGATTTCCTCGATTTCTTCGAGCACCTTCTGCGTGCTGACGCCCGGCGGCAACTCGTTGACCACGAGCTGCCACTGGCCGCGCGCGAGGTCTTCGATCTTCCAGCGCGCGCGCACCTTGAGCGAGCCGCGGCCGGTGCGGTAGGCATCGGCGATGTCGCTCGGGCCGCTGATGATCTGCGCGCCGCCCGGATAGTCAGGGCCGGGCACGATGGCGAAGAGTTCTTCCTCGCTGAGCTTGCCGTTCGACTTGATCAGCGCCACGCAGGCGTCGGCGATCTCGCGCAGGTTGTGGCTCGGAATCTCGGTGGCCAGGCCGACCGCGATGCCGCTCGCGCCGTTCAGCAGCGTGAAGGGCAGCCGCGCGGGCAGCAGGCGCGGCTCTTCGGTGCTGCCGTCGTAGTTGGGAATGAAGTCGACCGTGCCTTCGTCGATCTCGTCGAGCAGCAGGCTGGTGATGCGCGCGAGGCGCGCTTCCGTGTAGCGCATGGCGGCGGCACCGTCGCCGTCGCGGCTGCCGAAGTTGCCCTGGCCGTCGACCAGCGGATAGCGCTGCGAGAAGTCCTGCGCCATGCGCACCAGCGCGTCGTAGGCGGCCTGGTCGCTGTGCGGGTGGAAGCGGCCGAGCACGTCACCGACCACGCGTGCGCTCTTGACGGGCTTGGCGCCCACGGTGCCGTTGGTGCCGCCGAAGCCGAGGCCCATGCGCGACATCGAATAGAGGATGCGCCGCTGCACCGGCTTCTGGCCGTCGGACACATCGGGCAGCGCGCGGCCCTTGACCACGCTGAGCGCGTATTCGAGGTAGGCGGTCTGTGCGTAGTCGGCCAGCGTGAGGGTGGTGTCGCCGTCGGTGGGACCCTGGAGATCGAGCGGGGGTTGGGAATCGTCCATGAAGAAGAAGAAAAGAAAAACAGTTGCTGCAGGCCGTGCGCGTTCGCGCTCAACCTAAAGTGAAAGCCTCGTGCACCGCGGACTGCACGGCGCCGCCGAGCACCGCGCCGCCGCCGGCCACGTAGATCCAGTCGCCGATCGCCGCGGCACCGACAGCGTGGCGCGGCGTGCGCATCGGCGCATGGCGTTGCCAGACATCGTCCACGGGATCGTAGCTTTCCATCTGGCCGAACACCTTGGCCTGGCGCGGCACGCCGCCCACCAGGAAGCCGCCCTCCCCGCCCATGGCGAAGAAGCGGCCGCGGTAGACCACGAGGCCGTGGCCCGAGCGCGCGGTGGGCAGCGGCGAACGCAGCTCCCAGGTGTCGCGCGTGGGCAGGTAGACGTGGTGCAGGTCGGTGTTGTATTCGAAGGTGTTGAAGCGGCCGCCGATCACATGGATCTGGTTGCCGTGCGAGACACAGCCCACGTGGTCGCGCGCGCCGGGCAGCGGCTTGCGGCCGGACCAGCGGTCGGCCTTGGGGTCGTAGACCTCGTGCCAGCCGACGCTGGCGCGCTCGGCCGCGGGCTCCGATGCGCCGCCGATCAGGTGCAGCGAACCGTCGAGCATCACGGCCGCCGCGGCACCGCGCGGGCGCGGCAAGGGTGCGATGGCGCTCCAGCGGTTGGCTGCGATGTCGTAGAGGTAGGCGTTGGTGTCCGAGCGGCGGTTCTGCTCGACGAAGCCGCCGAGCGCATAGACGCGGCCGCCTTCGGCCGTCACCGCGACGTGGTTGGCGCCGCGCGGCAGCGGCGCGCCGTCGAGCCAGCGGTCGGCCTTGGGGTCGTAGATGTGGTGGTAGTCGCGATTGACCGCGCCCTCGCCATAGCCGCCGACCACATGCATGCGCCCTTGCGCGGCGGTGGCCCAGGCCATCTCGCTGCGCGGGATCGGCAAGGCTGCGCGCGGCACCCAGCGCCCGGCCGGGCCGGCCGGTGCCGGGCTGTCGGTGACGCGCTGGGCCTCCTGCTCGGGCGTCATGTGGTGCGGAACGCCGCCTTGCAAACGCGCATAGGGCTCGGCCGACGAAGGCGCCGCCGGCAGCGTGTCGTGCGTGGCCGCATGCTGCGCGCGCGCTGTGCCTGCGACCGCGCAGGCGGCGGTCGCGAGGACGAAGCTTCGACGGTGCATGAAGGGCTCCTTCAGCGATGGCAAAAGGCGGGGCCGGGCCATCAGGACACCGGCGTTTCCGCCGCGCTCGCCGGGACCACCGGCTGCTCGGGGACGTCGGGCATGGCCGGCATGCGGCCCGGCGAATCGGGCGGCAAGTTGCCACGGCCCAGGGCGCCGCCCTTCGGCACCACCAGCTCCATGCGGATGCGCCCCAGCGCCTTGCCGCTGCGCCCACCACCTCCACCGCCGCCCGTCGCGACCGACGGCTTGAGGTAGGCATAGAGCTGCAGCACCGTCTGCACGTAGTTCTGCGTTTCCTTGTAGTTCGGGATCTTGTTGCCCGCGCGCTGCACCGCGCCCTCGCCCGCGTTGTAGGCCGCGAGCGCCAGTTCGATCTGGCCCGGGAACATGGCGATCAGGTCGCCCAGGTAGCGCGAGCCGGCGGCGATGTTGATGCGCGGGTCGAACAGCTTTTTCTCGATGGTGCTGCGCTTGTCCGCCGCGACGCCGTAGCGCTGCGCGGTCGCCGGCATGAGCTGCATGAGACCCATCGCGCCCTTGGGCGAGACGGCCTGCGCGTCGAAGCCCGATTCGGTGGCGATCAGCGCCTGCAGCAATTCGTAGTCGATGGAATGCTTGTTCGACGCGTCGCGCAGTGCGGCCTTGGCGGTCTTGTAGCTCGGCGAGGCCTCGAACAGCGCGAGCAAGGTCTGCGATGCCGGCGGCACCTTGCCGTCGAGCTTGCGCGCGCCACGCCCGAGCGGCGAGAGGCCCTGCGCCGTGTCGAAGCTCTGGCCGCCGCGGAAGAAGACCTGGTAGCGCTCGTCGATCTTCTCGGAGGCGAAGTGCGCCACGCCCTTGCTGTCGATGTACCCGTAGATCTCAGCGGCGTGCGCCAGCCCCTGCTGCATGCACAGCAGGAAAGCCAACAGCAACGGACGCATGAAATCTGAAAGGGTCACGAGGGTCAAACATCGATGTCGACATCGTCGGCACGCAGTTCCATCAACTCGCGCCGGGCGGCTGCTTCGCCCTTGCCCATGAGCTTGGTGATCTCGCCCTGGGTGGACGTGAAGTCGAAGCGTCCCAGTTGTACCTGCATCAGGCGCCGGGTGTCCGGATTGAGCGTGGTTTCCCACAATTGTTCCGCGCTCATTTCGCCCAGGCCCTTGAAGCGGCTGATGCTCCAGGCGCCTTCGCGCACGCCATCTTTGCGCAACTTGTCGAGCGTGGCGGTCAATTCGCCCTCGTCGAGCGCGTAGACCTTGGAGGCCGGCTTCTTGCCGCGCGCAGGCGCATCGACCCGGAACAGCGGCGGCTTTGCGACATACACGTGGCCGGTTTCGATGAGCTTCGGAAAGTGCCGGAAGAACAGCGTGAGCAGCAGCACCTGGATGTGCGAGCCGTCGACGTCGGCATCGCTCAGGATGCAGATCTTGCCGTAGCGCAGGCCGCTCATGTCGGGCGTGTCGTTGGGGCCGTGCGGATCGACGCCCACGGCCACCGAGATGTCGTGGATTTCGGTGTTGGCGAACAGGCGGTCGCGCTCGACCTCCCAGGTGTTGAGCACCTTGCCGCGCAACGGCAGGATGGCCTGGCTTTCCTTGTCGCGGCCCATCTTGGCGCTGCCGCCGGCGGAGTCGCCCTCGACCAGGAAGACTTCGTTGTGGCCGATGTCCTTGCTCTCGCAATCGGTCAGCTTGCCGGGCAGCACGGCCACGCCGGAGCCCTTGCGCTTCTCGACCTTCTGGCCGGCGCGCTGGCGCGTCTGCGCAGCCTTGATGGCGAGTTCGGCGAGTTTCCTGCCGTAGTCGACGTGCTGGTTGAGCCAGAGCTCGAGTGCGGGGCGCACGAAGCTCGACACCAGCCGCACCGCGTCGCGCGAATTGAGGCGCTCCTTGATCTGGCCCTGGAACTGCGGGTCGAGCACCTTGGCGCTCAGCACGTACGAGGCGCGCGCGAACACGTCCTCGGGCAGCAGCTTCACGCCCTTGGGCAGCAGCGAATGCAGTTCGATGAAGCCCTTCACCGCGGTGAAGAGGCCGTCGCGCAGGCCGCTTTCGTGCGTGCCGCCGGCGCTGGTGGGAATCAGGTTGACGTAGCTCTCGCGCACCGGCTGGCCGTCTTCGGTGAAGGCCACGCACCAGTCGGCACCCTCGCCTTCGGCGAAGTTGTCGGCGTTCTTGTCGGCATGGCCGCTGCCTTCGAACAGCGGGATCACCGGGTCGCCGTTGAGCGTCTGCATCAGGTAGTCGCTCAGGCCGCCCTTGTAGAGCCACTGCTGCGTTTCCTTGGTCTTCTCGACCGTCAGCGTGACGCTGACGCCGGGCATCAGCACGGCCTTGCTGCGCAGCAGGTGCGTGAGTTCGCTCATCGGCAATGCGGCGGTCTCGAAGTACTTGGCGTCGGGCCAGGCGCGCACCGTGGTGCCCTGGCGGCGCTCGCCGGCCTCGAGCTTGCGGATTTCGAGCGCCTCGATCACGTCGCCGGCGCTGAAGGCCAGCCTGGCCACCGAACCTTCGCGGTGCGTGGCGACCTCGAGCCGCTTCGACAGCGCATTGGTCACCGACACGCCCACGCCGTGCAGGCCGCCCGAGAAGCTGTAGGCGCCGCCCGAGCCCTTGTCGAACTTCCCGCCTGCGTGCAGCCGGGTGTACACCAGCTCGACCACCGGGGCCTTTTCTTCGGGGTGCAGGCCGAACGGAATGCCGCGGCCGTCGTCTTCGATGCTGACCGAGTTGTCGGTGTGCAGGGTGACCTTGATCTTCTTGCCGTAGCCCGCGAGCGCCTCGTCGGCGGCGTTGTCGAGCACTTCCTGGATGATGTGCAGGGGGTTGTCGGTCCGGGTGTACATGCCCGGGCGCTGCTTCACGGGCTCGAGGCCCTTGAGCACGCGGATGGAGCCTTCCGAATAGCCGGAAGCGGAATCTGAGGAGGTCTTGGGGGGAGTCGCCATGGGGGCGGATTGTAGTCAGTGGTCTTGGAATAACTGGATACCCATACAGGCATCGTTCCGGCGGCGCCGCGAAATTCAGGAACTTTCCGCAGCCTGCGGCTTGAACATGCGGGCGCCCAGGAAGTCGATCAAGGCCCGCAGCTTGGGCGAAGGGTAGCGCCCCGAAGGCCACAGCACGCTGAGGCCGATGGTATGCGGCCTCACGTGGTCGGCCAGCACGCTGCGCAACCGGCCCGCGGCCAGGGCCTCGCGCACGCTGAAATCGGGCAGGCAGGCGATGCCGCGGCCGCGCAGCGCGAAGCACAGGCGGGTTTCCATGTTGTTGCAGATCATCGAGACCGGCGGCTTGGCCTCGCTGCCGTCGGGCCCCTGCAGGAGCGGCCAGACCTCGACCTTGCCGGTGGCCGGGTAGCGGTAGTGCAGGCAGAAGTGGCTCGCCAGATCGGCCAGTGATGCCGGCGTGCCGTGGACTGCCAGGTAGTCGGGCGAGGCCACGAGCAGTTGCGAGAACTCGCCGAGCCGGCGCGCCGAAAGCCGCGAATCGGCGGGCTCGCCGGTGCGCACCACGGCATCGAACCCCTCCTCGATGACGTCGACGAGGCGGTCGCTGAAGTCCAGGTCGAGCTCGATGGCCGGGTGGTCGCGCATGAAGTCGGCCAGCACCGGCAGCACGAGCGAGCTGACCAGCGGCAGGCTCACCCGCAGCTTGCCGCGCGGCGCTTCGGCAGAGTGCGACAGCTCCTGCTCGGCGGCCTCGATCTCGGCCAGCACGCGGCGGCTGCGCGCCAGGAACAGTGCGCCTTCGGCGGTGAGCGTGATGCTGCGTGTGCTGCGGTGGAACAGGCGCACGCCCAGCCGCTCTTCGAGCCGGGCCACGCGCTTGCCCACGGCGGAAGCGGACACGCCGAGCGCGCGGCCGGCGGTGACGAAGCTGCGGGTCTCGGCAACCTGGATGAAGACGGTGAAGCCGCTGAGGCTGTCCATGGCAAGGCTCCATTGCGGACATCGATGTCCGTATTGAGCGGAACTGTATCCCCCTTTTTCCGCAGTCGCCTTCTTCCTATCGTTGGCGGCATGTCATTCCTCACTGAAATTTCTCCCCTTTCTTCCGCGGCGGCACAGGGCTGGCGCGGCCCGGACCCGTCGCGCATCGACGGCGTCGTCGACCGTGCGCTGGCCGATCAACGGCTGGTCGGCGCGGTGGTGCTGGTCGCCCATGGCGGGCGCGTCGTGCACCGCCGCACCGCCGRCCTGGCGGACCGCGAGGCCGGCCTGCCGATGCGCGAAGACGCGCTGTTCAGGCTGGCCTCGGTCTCGAAACCCATCGTGTCGACCGCCGTGATGGTGCTCGTCGCGCAGGGCCGGCTCACGCTGGAGGACCCGGTCACCCGCTGGCTGCCGGACTTCCGCCCTCGCCTGCTTGACAGCCATGGCGGCGGCGGTGAAGCCACGATCACGCTGCGGCAGTTGCTGACGCACACCGCCGGGCTGGGCTACCGCTTCTTCGAGACATCGGAAGACGGGCCGTATGCGCAGGCCGGCGTTTCCGACGGCATGGACGACAGCCGCCTCACGCTGGCCGAGAACCTGCGGCGCATCGCGCAGGTGCCGCTGCTGTTCGCGCCGGGCACGGGATGGGGCTACTCGCTGGCCACCGACGTGCTGGGCGGTGTCGTCGAGGCGGTCTGCTGCGTTCCGCTGGGCGATGCGGTGCGCACCCTGGTGACCGGACCGCTGCAGATGCACGACACCGCGTTCTTCGCGCCGCGCGACGGCCGGCTGGCTACGCCTTATGTGAACGGCGCCGAGGGCTGCGCGCCGCAACGGATGGAGGGCCTGACCATCGCCCCGCCCTTCGAAGACACCGTGGGCATCCGCTTCGACCCGGCGCGGGCTTTCGACGCGACGGCCTTTCCTTCGGCCGGCGCGGGCATGGTCGGGAGCGCGGGCGATTTCATGCGCCTGCTCGAAAGCCTGCGTGGCGGCGGTGCGCCGCTGCTGCCCGCCAATTGGGTGGACGAGATGGGCCGCAACCACACGGGTGCTTGGGGCCCCGCCGACGCGCCGGGCAGCGGTTTCGGCCTCGGCTTCTCGGTGCTGCACGACCCGAAGGCGGCCAATTCGCCGGAGTCCGAGGGCACCTGGCGATGGGGCGGCGCGTACGGGCATTCGTGGTTTGTCGACCGCTCCCGCGAACTCAGCGTGGTGGCCTTCAGCAACACGCTGTACGAAGGCATGTCGGGCCGCTTCGTGGCCGACCTGCGGGATGCTGTCTATGCATGAGCACACGCAACACCAGGCGGGCAGTCGGACAAGGTTGCCCCTGTCCGGCCTGCTCGCATTGGCAACGGCCGGCTTCATCACGGTCCTGACCGAAGCCATGCCGGCGGGCCTGCTGCCGCAGATCGGCGCCAGCCTCGCCGTTTCGCCCGCGCTGGTCGGCCAGCTCGTCACGGTGTACGCCATCGGTTCGCTGGTGGCGGCCATTCCGCTGGTGGCCTTCACGCGCGGCTGGCGGCGGCGCCCGCTGCTGATGATGGCGATCGGCGGCTTTGTCATCGTCAACACGGTCACGGCGCTGTCGAACAGCTATCCGCTGACGCTGGTCGCGCGCTTCTTTGCCGGCGTGTTCGCCGGGCTGCTCTGGGCACTGGTGGCCGGGCATGCGGCCCGCATGGTGCCGCCGTCGATGCAGGGGCGCGCCATCGCGGTGGCGATGCTGGGCGGGCCGCTGGCGCTGTCGCTGGGCATTCCGGCGGGTGCGCTGCTGGGCGCCACCGTGGGCTGGCGTCCGGCGTTCCTGATCATGTCGGCGCTGTCGGTGGCGCTGCTCGGCTGGGTTCGCTGGAAGGTGCCCGACTTTCCGGGCCAGGCCGCCGAACGGCAGCAAAGCGTACGCCGCGTGTTCCTGATGCCGGGCGTGCGTCCGGTGCTGGCGGTGATGCTGGCCTTCGTGCTGGCGCACAACATCCTCTACACCTACATCGCACCTTTCCTCACGCACGCCGGCATGGGTGCGCGGATCGACCTGGTGCTGCTGGTCTTCGGCGCGGCGTCGCTGGTCGGCATCTGGGTCACGGGCGTCCTGATCGACCGCTGGCTGCGCGAGCTGGTGCTGGCGAGTACCGCCGCCTTTGGGTTGGCAGCGCTGCTGCTGGGCACGGCCGCGGGCTTGCCGGCGGCGATCTACCTGGGCGTGGTGGTCTGGGGCGTTGCGTTCGGCTGCGCGCCCACGCTGTTCCAGACCGCTTCGGCGCAAGCGGCGGGCGACTCGGCCGACGTGGCGCAGTCGATGGTGGTCACGGCGTGGAACGTGGCCATCGCGGGCGGTGGGCTGATCGGCGGCGTGCTGCTGCAGGGCCGCGGCGCGGGCGTGCTGCCGTGGTCGCTGATCGTGCTGCTGGTGCCGGCGCTGATGCTGGCCTGGCGAGCCTGCGCACATGGCTTTCCGGGCTCGCGTGCTGTCGCGGCGGCGACAGCACGTTGAAGCCCCGGGGCTTTGATGACCGGAGCGCATTGAATCGGCCCCGATAAATCATCAATGGCTTTGGCCGCCATGGCACCTGCCACAGCACGCAAATGGCTACATTCGACGCCATGCAAGCCCCCGCCCCCACCCTCTCGATCAAGCAGGTGCTGCTCTGCGGCGCCATGATCGTCACGCTCTCGATGGGCATCCGCCACGGCTTCGGCCTCTGGCTGCAGCCGATCACGCAGGCCCAGGACTGGAGCCGGCAGACCTTCTCGTTCGCGCTCGCGATCCAGAACCTTTCATGGGGCATCTTCGGCGTGTTCGCCGGCATGCTGGCCGACCGCTTCGGCGCCTTCCGCGTGCTGGTCGGCGGCGCGGTGTTCTATGCCCTGGGCCTGTTCGGAATGGCGCATTCGCCAACGCCCTTGCTGTTCACGCTGAGCGCCGGCGTGCTGATCGGCGCAGCCCAGGCGGGCTCGACCTATGCGGTGATCTACGGGGTGATCGGCCGGCAGATTCCGGCCGAGCGGCGCTCGTGGGCGATGGGCGTGGCGGCGGCGGCCGGCTCGTTCGGACAGTTCCTGATGGCGCCCATCGAGGGGCGCCTGATCGGGCACCTGGGCTGGCAGACAGCGCTGACGGTTCTGGCGGTGGTGGTGCTGGTGATCATCCCGCTGGCCTTCGGCCTGCGCGAACCGAAAACCGCGGCATTGGCCGGGCACCGCGAGCAGTCGGTGGTGCACGCGGTGGGCGAAGCCTTCCGCTATCCGAGCTTCGGGCTGCTGATGGCGGGCTATTTCGTCTGCGGCTTCCAGTTGGCGTTCATCGGGATCCACATGCCGACCTATCTGCGCGACAGAAGCCTGTCGGCCGACGTGGCCGGCTACGCGCTGGCGCTGATCGGGCTCTTCAACGTGTTCGGCACCTACACGGTCGGCCTGCTGGGCCAGAGACTCGCCAAGCGCAAGATCCTCGCGGCGATCTACTTCGCCCGGGCGGCATCGATCGCGCTGTTCCTGGTGGTGCCGATCTCGCCGATCAGCGTCTACATCTTCTCGGCGGCCATGGGCTTCCTCTGGCTTTCGACGGTGCCCGCGACCAACGCGATCGTGGCGGGCATCTTCGGCGTGGCGCATCTGTCGATGCTCAGCGGCTTCGTGTTCCTGAGCCACCAGGTCGGCTCGTTCCTGGGCGTGTGGCTCGGCGGCTACCTGTACGACACGACCGGCAGCTATGACGTGGTCTGGTACATCTCGATTGCGCTGGGCGTGTTCGCGGCGCTGATCAACCTGCCGGTCAAGGAACACGCCATCGCCCGCGCGGTGCGGCCGGCGGCGATGCCCGGCTGATTGCGGACAATGACGCCATGACACCGCCAATGCGCCAACACCTCCTGCATGCCGGCTGGCTCGCCGCGGCCACGGCGGTGCTGGGCAGCGTGTTCGCGCTCTATACGCGTCCGGACTTTCTGGTGACGCTGGTCGATCAGGTGTGGTCTTGTTTTTGAGCCCGCCTGCCGGGCATGATCGGCCATGAAAGAAGACAGGGTCCTACCGCACGGCACTGGTGCGCCCTCGGAATGGATCGTCCGCTGGTCGCATCTGCTGGCGGCTGACGCCAGCGTGCTCGATGTGGCCTGCGGGCCCGGGCGGCACATGCAATGGTTCGCGGGGCGCGGTCACCCGGCCACCGGCGTCGACCGGTCGCCGGAAGCCACACAAGCCGCAGGCGCCTACGGTCGCACCGTCACCGCCGACATCGAGTCCGGCCCCTGGCCCTTCGCCGGCCAGACCTTCGGCGCGGTGGTCGTCACCAACTACCTGTGGCGCCCCCGCATGGCGGACATCGTGGCCGCCGTGGCGCCAGGTGGCGTGCTGCTCTACGAAACCTTTGCCGCCGGCAACGAAACCGTCGGCAAGCCCTCGCGCGCCGACTTCCTGCTGCAGCCCGGCGAGCTGCTGGCCGCCTGTTCGGATCTGCGCGTGGTGGCCTACGAAGACGGGTTCCTGCCCGAACCGGCGCGCTTCGTGCAGCGTATTGCCGCCATCCGCCCCCGGGAGCCGGCGCCCGGCCATCCCATGCGCCCGTTCCTTGAGGGAAACTGAAGGGGGCGGGCCGGCTGCCTTCGGGGCTGCCGGAGTAAGTAGAATCGGCGCTTTCGTCCACCGACAAAGAGATTCCCCCTTGGAGCAACTGACAGGCAGCATCGTCGCGCTCGTCACGCCGATGCACGACGACGGCAGTGTCGACTACCCCGCCCTGCGGCGGCTTATCGACTGGCACATTGACGAAGGCACCGACTGCCTTGGCGTGGTCGGCACCACCGGCGAATCGCCGACGGTCGATGTGGAAGAGCACTGCGAAATCATCCGCGTCGCGGTCGAGCAGGCCAAGGGCCGCGTGCCCGTGATGGCCGGCTGCGGCGCCAACTCGACCAAGGAAGCGATCGAGCTCGCCAAGTTCGCCAAGGGCGTGGGCGCCGATTCGCAGCTGCAGGTCGTGCCCTACTACAACAAGCCCACGCAAGAGGGCCAGTACCAGCACTTCAAGGCCATCGCCGAGGCCGTGGGCGACCTGCCCATCGTGCTCTACAACGTGCCCGGCCGCACCGTCGCCGATATGGCGCACGACACCGTGCTGCGGCTCGCGCAGGTGCCCGGCATCATCGGCATCAAGGAAGCCACCGGCAACATCGAACGGGCCCAGTGGCTCATTCGCGACCTGCCCAAGAACTTTGCCGTCTACTCCGGCGACGACCCGACCGCGGTCGCGCTCATGCTCTGCGGCGGCCAGGGCAACATCAGCGTCACGGCCAACATCGCGCCGCGCAAGATGCATGAACTCTGCGTGGCCGCGCTGGCGGGCGACGTGAAGCGTGCAATGCAGATCCAGTTCGAGCTCATGCCGCTGCACCGCAACCTGTTCGTCGAGCCCAACCCGATCCCGCTCAAGTGGGCCATGTCCAGGCTCGGCTTGTGCGGCGGCACCCTGCGGCTGCCGCTCACCGAACTCGGCGAAGCGAGCCGTCCGGCGGTCGAGGGCGCCCTGCGCGCCACCGGCCTGCTCAAGGGCTGAGCCTCAACCCCTCCATACCTCCTCCGATCCTCTTTCCCCCGGCCGCAACAGGGTTAAGCAACCTTTTGCCAGAACCGTGCTCAGAGATGGCGGGCACTGCGGCCCATAGATTGACCGAACCATTCCAACAAGGAAGACGACGTTGAAGAACCTTTCGCACCTTTCGCGATATGCACTGCTGGCCACCCTCGTTGCCAGCCTCGCCGCCTGCTCCGTCCTCGAGAGCGACAAGATCGACTACAAGAGCGCAGGCAAGGCCCCGACGCTCGAGGTCCCGCCCGACCTGTCGCAGCTCTCGCGCGACAACCGCTATGCGGTGCCCGGCGGCGCAGTCACCGCCAATGCCTACCAGGCCGGCATCGCCAATGCACCGGGTGTTCCCACCGCCGTGTCCAACCTGGGCGACGTCCGCATGGAACGCTCGGGCACGCAGCGCTGGATCGTCGTCAACCGCTCGCCCGACCAGCTCTGGGACCCGGTGAAAGACTTCTGGCAGGAAAGCGGCTTCCTGCTGACCACCGAGCAGCGCAACCTCGGCATCATGGAAACCGACTGGGCCGAGAACCGCGCCAAGCTGCCGCAGGACATCATCCGCGGCACGCTGGGCAAGCTGGTCGACTCGGTCTACTCGACCGGCGAACTCGACCGCTTCCGCACCCGCCTGGAACGCACGACCACCGGCACCGAGATCTTCGTCAGCCACCGCGGCATGCAGGAGGTCTACAACAACTCGCGCCAGGACCAGACCGTCTGGCAGCCGCGTCCCAGCGACCCTGAACTCGAAACCGAATTCCTGCGCCGCCTGATGGTCAAGCTCGGCGTGTCGCAAGAACAATCGAAGCTGCTGGCAGCGACCACCGCACCGTCGAAGACCGCCACCGTGAGCAAGGTAGGCAACCAGCCTGTGGTGCAGATCAGCGAAGGTTTCGACCGCGCATGGCGCCGTGTCGGCCTCGCCCTCGACCGCACCGGCTTCACCGTGGAAGACCGCGACCGCAGCGCCGGCATCTACTACGTCCGCTACGTGACGCCGAACCCCGACAAGAAGGAACCCGGTTTCTTCAGCAAGCTGTTCAGCAGCAGTTCGAGCAAGAACGAAGCGCCGATCAAGTTCCGCATCCTGGTCAAGAGCCAGGGCGAAGCCAGCACGGTCTCGGTGATGAACGAAACCGGTGCGCCCGAAACCTCGGCCAACGCCGACCGCATCGTCAAGGTCATTGCCGACGACTTGAAGTAACCCGCATGCTCCGCTTCCGAAGCCTCGGCAGCGGCAGCACGGGCAACGCCGCGCTGGTCGAAGCAACCAGCGGCGGCCGCACCTCCAGACTCCTGATCGACTGCGGCTTCGGCCTCAGGCAGCTCGACCTGCGGCTGGCCCAGGCGGGCCTCGCCGCCGCCGACATCGACGCCATCTTCGTCACCCACGAGCACGGCGACCACATCGGTTGCGCCCACTCGCTGTCGCGGCGCGACCGCATTCCCGTCTGGATGAGCGAAGGCACCTGGCTCGCCACGGGTGGCCGCGACTTCGAAGGCCGGCTGCACCTGGCACGCGACGATGCGGAGTTTGCCGTCGGCGACATTGCCGTGCAGCCCTTCACCGTACCGCACGATGCGCGCGAGCCATTGCAACTGCGCTGCACCGACGGCGCGCGCACGCTGGGTGTATTGACCGACCTGGGGCACGCCACGGCCCACGTGCTGAATCGCCTGAGCGGCGTGCATGCGCTGCTGCTCGAGTTCAACCACGACAGCGACCTGCTGGCCAACTCGGCCTATCCGCCGTTCCTCAAGCTGCGCGTCGGCGGCAACTACGGGCACCTGTCGAATGCGGCAGCGGCGGATATCGCGCGCGCGGTACATCACGACGGCCTGCGCCATGTGGTCGCGGCGCACCTGAGCGAACAGAACAACCGGCCCGACATCGTGCGGCGCATGATGGCCGAGGCCCTGGGCGGCCATGAGGCGGAAATGCTCACCGCCACGGCTGCCGAGGGCTCGCCCTGGCTGGATGTCTGACCGCGCCCTGCCCCAGTAGAAAAGCCGCCCTGGGGCGGCTTTCTGCTTTGTGGCGGAGGGGCTTATTGCTTGGGCGCCTCGTTCTTCTTTGCAGCCTCTGTCGCGGCATTCGCCGCATCCAGCGCCGACGAAGCGCCGGGCGAGGGTGTCGGAGCAGCTGCGGCAGGCGGCGTTGCAGGCTCGGTCACGGGAGCGGGCGGCGGTGTCACGACCGCAGGGGCGGCGTCCTCTTTCTTGCCGCAGGCAACGAGTGCGGCAGCGGCGATCAGCGAGGCAATCAGGACGGACGACGACTTCTTCATGAGGACTCCTTTGGCAATGAAGGTCTGGAATGAAAAAATTCTAGACCCGCATTCCCGCTCGAATGTGTCCCGCGGCCGCATTCGCGGCATTGGCTTACAAGCCGAGCGTCGATGCCGGAAATGCGGGCCGCCCCAGGCGCCAGCACGCGTCGATGGCTTCGCGCAACTCGCGGCGCGCGCGCGCATCGACGCCGCAGACGCCCCGGCTGCGCTCGGGGTCGATGCGATGCGCGAACCATGTGGGCGTCCAGATGGCGCTCGGCACCTCGGAACCCACCGCCTTGCCGGTCGCGCGGCATTCGATGATGTGGTCCCACATGCGGCGCCACGGGATGAAGCGCGCATGACCCCGTTCGATCACATCGAAGCGCTGCGCCAGCAGCACGAAGCGGCGGCCGCTGGCCGACCAGGCCTGCAGCGCTTCGATGCTGGCGCGTTCGCCCAGAGGCCAGTCGGCGAAGTCGGAGTCGCTGAAGACAATTTCTTTCCAGCCTTGTTGCGCAGCGGCCGACAACGCGTTTCGAACGATGACGCCGAAGTCCTCCCTGCCGTCGAAGCGGCCTTCGGCCAGCGACAGGATGGCGTCATCCGGCATGGACCCAACCCGCTTCGCACCACTCGCCCAGCAGCGCCAGGGCGCCCTCGCTGGCCCGGGCCAGTTCGCGCGGGCCGAGTGCGCGCTGGTCGGCCAGCCGGCGCATCAACGTCGCATCGGCACCGCCTGCGCGAAAGCTCTCGCCGTTGATGTAGACGTGCCGCGTGTCGTAGAGCATGCGTGTGCGGCGGTCGAGCGCCACGCGCTGCAGCGCATCGGGCACCTCGCCGCCTTCGTCGAACCAGATGTTGGCCTTGGGCTCCGTGAGCGATTCGCCAAGCGCCCGGTCGATGGCGTCGGGGTCGCGCAACGCAGCTTCGACGGCCTTGCGCGCGAAGCCCTGCAATGCGGCCGGCATCTCGGCCGGTGCGTCGACCGCGGGTTGCATCGGATCGCGATAGCGCGCGAGCTCCGCAGGGCCTGCGTCTTCGAGGTCTTCCGAGTAGGCCTGCGCCATGCGCGCAAGCAGATCGGCACCGAGCTCGCCCACGGCGGACGAGCGCAGGCCGATGGAGCAGGTCATGCAGTCGTCGCCCACCGCGACACCGTCGTGGGCGTACTTCGGCGGCAGGTACAGCATGTCGCCCGGCTCGAGCACGAAGGTCTGCTCCGGCTCGAAGTTCTCGAGGATCTTGAGTGGCACGCCCGGCTGCAGGCGCAGGTCGCTCTGCTTGCCGATGGACCAGCGGCGGCGGCCCTGCGCCTGCAGCAGGAACACGTCGTAGCTGTCGAAATGCGCGCCGACACCGCCCGTGTCGCTCGCATAGCTGATCATCAGGTCGTCGAGCCGGGCGTCGGGCAGGAAGCGGAACTGCCGCAGCAGCTCGTGCACGCCCTCGTGGTGCAGGTCGACGCCCTGCACCAGCAAGGTCCAGGCGGGCTGCTTCAGCGGCGGCAAGGCGCGCCGCTGCAACGGGCCGTGCTTCAGCGACCAGCCGGCCTTGCCGTGGCGGATGAGGCGCGACTCCACCTCCTCGCGCTCGGCCAGCGCGAACAACGCGCTGCGATCGATCGGTGGCACCATGGCGGGAATCGCCTGGCGGACCAGCAAGGGCTTTTTCTGCCAATACCGCCGCATGAACTGCGCGGCGCTCAGGCCGCCGAGCAACGGCAGCGGTTGTGTAATCTCCATGGGAGAATTCTGCAATGGAAATCTCTGAACAATGCGTGGTCGGCTTGACCTGGACGATGAAAGACACGCTCGGCGACGTGCTGGACGTGCTCGACGAGCCGGTGGAATTCATGGTGGGTGGCGACGATCTCTTCGATGTCATCGAGGCGGCCCTGCAAGGGCATGAGCCGGGCGCCCGGGTGCAATTGCAGGTCGAACCCGAACAGGGTTTCGGCGACTTCAACGACCAGTTGCTCTTCCTGGAGCCGCGTTCGCTGTTTCCCGAAGGCACGGAAGAAGGCATGACCTTCGAGGGCTCTGCCCTGCCGGAGGGCGTGAGCGACAGCATCCCGAAAGACGCGCTCTACACCGTGGCCGAAATCTATCCCGACCACCTGGTGCTCGACGGCAACCACCCGCTGGCCGGCATCGCGATCCGGCTCGACATCACCGTGCGCTCGGTGCGCGAGGCAACGGAAGAGGAAGTCGGCCGCGGCACCGCGGGTACGGCCTTCTTCAAGGTGCCGCCGATGGCACCCGGCAACCATATGCTCCACTGAGGACCGACGAGCGAGCCCCAATGAAAAGCCGGGCAGAGCCCGGCTTTTTGCTGTGCGCCGCCCCACAAGGGGCAAGCATGGCTACATGCGCGAGATCTGGCCGTTGTCGATGCGCACGCGGTCGCCGATGCGCAGGTCGCCCGGGCTCTGGACGTCGAAGGCACGGAAGCCGCCGTTGTCGGTCTGCACCGACACGCGATAGCTTTCATAGGCGCGCGGCCCGTTCTGCTGGGCCTCGATGGTGTTGCCCAGCAAGGCACCGCCCACGATGCCCAGCGCGGTCGCCGCGGCACGGCCGTTGCCGCGTCCGAACTGGTTGCCCACCACGCCGCCGATGACACCACCGGCCACGGCACCGCCGCCCGTGGTGCCGGCGCCTGCGGTTTCGCTGCGCAGCACTTCGATGTTGGCCACATGGCCGTATTCGACGTAGGACGCCTCGCGGTACTGGATGGCCTGCGGCGGCGCCTGGTAGGGATAGCGCGAGGTCTGGTAGACCGGTGCCGGTGCAACGCACGCCGTGAGCGTGGCCAGGGCCAGCACGGATGCGGTGACGGATGCGAAGCGCATTGAGATTTTCATGTTGAGATGCTCCTCGGATAGAACTGCGCACGGGAAATGCGCCTGCCTGTGCCTAACGCCGCAGCCTTCGCTGCGATGACGCAGGACACATGCTGAAACTTTCGAGCGCGGTACCCTCCGGCAGTTCCGTTCTTTACGCCTCGGATACTCAGGCTCTCCTCAGCTTTCGCTGCTCAGTGCTTGCCCGTGGAGCCGTAGCCGCCTTCGCCGCGTTGCGAAGCTGCAAATTCCGTGACCACCCGAAACTGCGCCTGTACGACCGGCACGATCACCAGTTGCGCGAGCCGCTCCATCGGCTGCAGCACGAAAGGCGTGTCGCTGCGGTTCCAGGCGCTGATCTTGAGTTCACCCTGGTAGTCGCTGTCGATCAGGCCGACGAGGTTGCCCAGCACGATGCCGTGCTTGTGGCCCAGGCCTGAACGCGGAAGGATCAGCGCTGCATAGGCCGGGTCCGCCAGGTGGATCGCGATGCCGGTGCCCACCAGCTGCCAGCCGTTGGGCTCCAGCGTGATGGGGCCATCGATGCAGGCCCGGAGGTCGAGGCCGGCGCTTCCGGGGGTGGCATACGCGGGCAATTGATCCACCATGCGCGGATCGAGGATACGAACGTCGACTTTCACTTACTTGCTGCCTTGCTTCTGTTGCTGTTCTCTTTGCTTGCGGGCGGCCTCTTCGAGCACCTGCTGCCACTTGGCAACGCCAGGTGTCAGCTTCAAACCCTTGAAAAAATTCTTGCCGAACCAGAGTGCCGCGCCCAACACCAGGATCAGCACGCCGAAAGGCACGCCGGCCAGCCACAGCGCGATGAACACCAGCGCGCCCACCGCGCCGAGCACCTTGAGCGGCAACGAGCCGAAGGCGCCACCGAGCTCCGCCTTCTTCACCTCGCCATTCGACGACTCGCGCCGTTTCGCGGCCGCCGCCGCGGGGACCTGCTGGCCGGGCGATGGCGTCATGCCGACGTCGAGCCCGTGCTCGCCCTCCTTCGGCGCGCGTGCGGGCAAGGCGGCCCGGGCCGCGAGCTGCTCCACGTAGCGGGCGAAGTCGCCATTCGGTGGCGTGTTCCATTGGGGATTCATCAGACCCTCCAGTCGGGAAGTCGTGCGGCAATCTCCGTCATCAGTTCGCGCGCCAGCGTGAGCTTGGGTGCACGGGGCAATTCGCGCACGCCCTTGGCATCCACCAGCAGCAGCGCGTTGTCGTCCTGGCCGAAGGTCAGGGGGCCGATGTTGCCGACCAGCAGCGGAATGCCCTTGCGCTCGCGCTTGGCCTTGGCGTGTTCGGCGAGGTTTTCGCTCTCGGCCGCGAAGCCGACGCAAAACAGCTTCCTGGCCTGGGCCCGCTCGCTCTTCGCCACGGTGAGCAGGATGTCGGCGTTCTCGACGAAGTTCAGCACCGGCGTCTTGCCGCTGCCGTCCTTCTTGATCTTCTGGTCGCTATGGGTCGCCGGACGCCAGTCGGCCACGGCCGCCGTTGCTACAAAAATGCTAGCACCCTGCGCAGCACGGGTGGTCGCTTCCAGCATGTCCTGCGCCGACAGTACATCGATGCGCTTCACCCCGCGCGGCGTCGGCAGGTGCACCGGCCCGGCCACCAGGGTGACTTCGGCGCCGGCCTCGCGGGCAGCCCGCGCGATGGCGAAGCCCATCTTGCCGGACGAATGGTTGGTGATGCCGCGAATCGGATCGAGTGCCTCGAAGGTCGGGCCCGCGGTGACCAGCAGCTTCTGGCCGGCCAGCAGCTTGGGCTGGAAGAAGGCCGTGATGTCTTCGAGCAGCTGCGCCGGCTCGAGCATGCGCCCGTCGCCGGTTTCGCCACAGGCCTGCCAGCCGCTGCCCACGCCCAGCACGACCGCGCCGTCGGCCGACACCTGCATCAGGTTGCGCTGGGTGGCCGGATGGGCCCACATCTCGCGGTTCATGGCCGGGGCAATCAGGAGCGGCACGCGGTCCATGGGGCGGGCCAGGCACATCAGGCTCAGCAGGTCGTCTGCCCTGCCTTGCACCAGCCGCGCCACGAAGTCGGCACTGCAGGGCGCCAGCACGATCGCATCGGCCTCGCGGCTCAGGTTGATGTGCGGCATGTTGTTGGGCTCGCGGGTGTCCCACTGCGAGGTGTAGACCGTGCGCCCCGAGAGCGCCTGCATCGTCACCGGGGTGATGAACTGTTCCGCAGCCTCGGTCATCACCACCTGGACGGTCGCGCCCGCCTTCACGAGAAGGCGGCACAGTTCGGCCGATTTGTAGCAGGCGATGCCGCCAGTGAGCCCCAGAACGATGTGTTTGCCGGCGAGATCTTGCATGGAGCGTATTGTTGCTCACATGCCGACAAGTCAGTGACAGGAAGTCCTTGGCCGAAGGTGTCGCGAAGGGCACACCTATAATCGCAATTTCCCACTGCCCGGATTCACAGCGTCCGGAACTGGCATGACCAAATTTGTCTTCGTCACCGGTGGTGTCGTATCTTCCCTTGGCAAGGGAATCGCCTCCGCCTCGCTCGCCGCGATCCTCGAATCGCGCGGCCTCCAAGTCACCCTCATCAAGCTCGATCCGTACATCAATGTCGACCCCGG
The DNA here is from genome assembly GCF_056402375.1 of Variovorax sp. P4_B10. NCBI lineage: Bacteria > Pseudomonadati > Pseudomonadota > Betaproteobacteria > Burkholderiales > Comamonadaceae > Variovorax > Variovorax sp. P4_B10. The sequence goes on from NZ_JBFUHN010000059.1 coordinate 22,083, forward strand.
CACGATGTCGCCCTTCCAGCATGGCGAGGTGTTCGTCACCGATGACGGCGCCGAGACCGACCTTGACCTCGGCCACTACGAGCGCTTCATCAACACGCGGATGCGCAAGGCCAACAACTTCACGACCGGCCAGATCTACAAGACCGTGCTCGAGAAGGAACGCCGCGGCGACTACCTCGGCAAGACGGTGCAGGTGATTCCGCACATCACCAACGAAATCCAGGAATACATCAAGCGCGGCGCCGGCATCGGCACGGCGCACGAGGTGGACGTGGCCATCGTCGAAATCGGCGGCACCGTGGGCGACATCGAATCGCTGCCCTTCCTCGAGGCCGTGCGCCAGATGAGCCTGCGCATGGGCCCGAACAACTCGGCCTTCGTGCACCTGAGCTACGTGCCCTGGATCGCCGCCGCCGGCGAGCTCAAGACCAAGCCCACGCAGCACACCGCCAAGGAACTGCGCGCCATCGGCATCCAGGCCGACGCCCTGCTGTGCCGCGCCGACCGTCCGATCCCCGACGACGAGCGCGCCAAGATCTCGCTGTTCTCGAACGTGCCCGAATGGGGCGTGATCTCGATGTGGGACGTGGACACCATCTACAAGGTGCCCCGCATGCTGCACGAACAGGGCCTGGACGGCCTGATCTGCGACAAGCTGCGCATCAACACCCCGCCCGCCAAGCTGCAGCGCTGGGACGACCTGGTCTACGAAGTCGAGCATCCGCAGCAGGAAGTGTCGATCGCCATGGTCGGCAAGTACGTCGACCTGTCGGACAGCTACAAGTCGCTCAACGAGGCGCTGCGCCATGCCGGCATGAAGAACCATGCCCGCGTGAAGATCGACTACATCGACTCCGAGACCATCACCGCGCAGGACGTGTCGCGCCTCGCCAAGTACGACGCGATCCTGGTGCCCGGCGGCTTCGGCCAACGCGGCGTCGAAGGCAAGATTTCCGCCGCCCGCTTCGCCCGCGAAGGCAAGGTGCCCTACCTCGGCATCTGCCTGGGCATGCAGGTGGCCACCATCGAGTACGCCCGCCACGTGGCGGGCCTCAAGAACGCCAACAGCACCGAGTTCGACCCCGAGACCCCCACCCCCGTGATCGCGCTGATCACCGAATGGAAGGACCGCGACGGCACCGTCAAGACGCGCGACGAGAAGTCCGACCTCGGCGGCACCATGCGCCTGGGCGCGCAAAGCTCCGACGTGTCGCCCGGCACGCTGGCGCACAGCATCTACGGCGACGTGGTCACCGAGCGCCACCGCCACCGCTACGAAGCCAACGTCAACTACCTCGACGAGCTGCGCGCCGCCGGCCTCGTGATCTCGGCGCTCACGCAGCGCGAGCACCTGACCGAAATCGTCGAACTGCCGCAGGACCTGCACCCCTGGTTCATGGGCGTGCAGTTCCACCCCGAGTTCAAGTCGACGCCGTGGGGCGGCCACCCGCTCTTCAACGCCTTCATCAAGGCAGCGCTCGATCACAAGGCCCAGAGCGCGGGCGGTGCAAAGAACCTGAAGGCTGTGGCATGAAACTCTGCGGATTCGACATCGGGCTGGACCAGCCCTTCTTCCTGATCGCCGGCCCCTGCGTGGTCGAATCCGAACAGCTGCAGATGGACACCGCCGGCACGCTGAAGGAAATCACCAGCGCGCTCGGCATTCCGTTCATCTTCAAGAGCAGCTTCGACAAGGCCAACCGCTCCTCGGGCACCAGCTTTCGCGGCCCGGGCCGCGACAAGGGCCTGGAGATCCTCGCCAAGGTGAAGCGCGAACTCGGCCTGCCCGTGCTGACCGACGTGCACACCCACGAGGACATCACCGAGGCCGCCAAGGTGGTCGACGTGCTGCAGACGCCCGCCTTCCTGTGCCGCCAGACCGACTTCATCCACGCCGCGGCGCAGTCGGGCAAGCCGGTCAACATCAAGAAGGGCCAGTTCCTCGCGCCGCACGACATGAAGAACGTGATCGACAAGGCGCGTGCGGCGGCCAGGGAAGCCGGCCTGCCCGAAGACAACTTCATGGCCTGCGAACGCGGCGCCAGCTTCGGCTACAACAACCTCGTGTCGGACATGCGCTCGCTCGCGATCATGCGCGAGACCAAGGCGCCCGTGGTGTTCGACGCCACCCACTCGGTGCAGTTGCCCGGCGGCCAGGGCACGACCTCGGGCGGCCAGCGCGAGATGGTGCCGGTGCTGTCGCGCGCGGCGGTGGCGGTCGGCGTGGCCGGCCTCTTCATGGAGACGCACCCCGACCCCGCCAAGGCACTGAGCGACGGCCCCAATGCCGTCCCCCTCAAGCACATGAAGGCCCTGCTCGAAACGCTGCTGGCGCTCGACCAGGTCACCAAGAAAAACGCTTTCCTAGAGGACAGTTTTCAAGCATGAGCAGCGGATACGTCATCGCCCACGTCGAGGTCACGAACCCGACGCAGTACGAGGAATACAAGAAGTGGTCCAGCGCCGCGATGCAGGCGCACGGCGCAGAAGTGTGCGTGCGCGGCGGCCAGATCGAAACGCTGGAGGGCGACTGGGCGCCCTCGCGCATCGTCATCCTGAAGTTCCCCAGCTTCGAGAAGGCCAAGGCCTTCTACGAAACGCCCGAATACCTGAAGGCGCGCGAAGCGCGTGCGGGCGCCGCGGTCATGCGCATGATCGCGGTCGAAGGTTTGTGATCCCCTTTATTCGCCAAAGAGACCAGAAAGAGAAAGACAGAAGATGAGTGCAATCGTTGACATCGTCGGCCGCGAAATTCTCGACAGCCGAGGCAACCCCACCGTCGAGTGCGACGTGCTGCTCGAATCGGGCACCATGGGCCGCGCGGCCGTGCCCTCGGGCGCATCGACCGGTTCGCGTGAAGCCATCGAGCTGCGCGACGGCGACAAGAGCCGCTATCTCGGCAAGGGCGTGCKCAAGGCGGTGGAGAACATCAACACCGAGATCTCGGAAGCCGTGCTCGGCCTCGACGCCAGCGAACAGGCCTTCCTCGATCGCACGATGATCGACCTCGACGGCACCGACAACAAGGCCCGCCTGGGCGCCAACGCCACCCTCGCCGTCTCGATGGCCGTGGCACGCGCCGCGGCCGAAGAGTCGGGCCTGCCGCTGTACCGCTACTTCGGCGGCATGGGCGGCATGCAGCTGCCGGTGCCGATGATGAACGTCATCAACGGCGGCGCGCACGCCAACAACAGCCTGGACCTGCAGGAGTTCATGATCATCCCCGTGGGCGCCAAGAGCTTCCGCGAGGCCGTGCGCTACGGCGCCGAAGTGTTCCATGCCCTGAAGAAGATCCTGGGCGACCGCGGCATCAGCACGGCGGTCGGCGACGAAGGCGGCTTTGCCCCCAGCGTCGAAAGCCATGAAGCCGCCATCCAGCTGATCCTCGAAGCCATCGACAAGGCCGGCTACACCGCGGGCGAACAGATCGCCCTCGGCCTCGACTGCGCGGCCAGCGAGTTCTACAAGGATGGCAACTACGTGCTCTCCGGCGAGAACCTCACCCTCTCGGCCGGCAACTGGGCCGACATGCTGGCAACCTGGGTCGACAAGTACCCGATCATCAGCATCGAAGACGGCATGCACGAAGGCGACTGGGACGGCTGGAAGCTGCTGACCGACCGCCTCGGCAAGCGCGTGCAGCTGGTGGGCGACGACCTGTTCGTCACCAACACCAAGATCCTGCAGGAAGGCATCGACAAGGGCATCGCCAACTCGATCCTGATCAAGATCAACCAGATCGGTACGCTGACCGAGACCTTCGCCGCCATCGAGATGGCCAAGCGTGCAGGCTACACGGCCGTCATTTCGCACCGCTCGGGCGAAACCGAAGACAGCACCATCGCCGACATCGCAGTGGGCACCAACGCCGGCCAGATCAAGACCGGCTCGCTCTCGCGTTCGGACCGCATCGCCAAGTACAACCAGCTGCTGCGCATCGAAGAAGACCTCGGCGACATCGCCGTCTACCCGGGCCGCGGCGCGTTCTACAACCTCAAGTGATGCCAGCCACCCGGCCCGCCAGGCCGCGCGCTTCGCCGTTCCACCCGGAGCGGCTGCGCGGCGGCAGCGGCCTGCGGGTGGCGTAGACCATGCGCGCGCGCCTCGTTCCCCCTCTCGTCCTTCTGCTCCTGCTGGTCGTCCTTCAGTGGCAGCTCTGGAACGGGCGCGGCAGCGTGCGCGATGTGCAGCAGTTGCAGACCAAGCTGGCCGACCAGAAGGACGCCAACGCCAAGGCCGCACTGAACAACGAACGGCTCTCGTCGGAGGTCAACGACCTCAAGGACGGTCTCGAAATGGTCGAGGAGCGCGCACGGGCGGAACTCGGCATGGTCAAGCCGAACGAAGTCTTTGTGCAAATCGCGCACTGAACCTTCACCCTCCCGTCCGCTGATGCCCGAGCTTCTCTCGGCCCCCGCCTTTGCGCTCTGGGGCTCCCCCGTCAGCTGGCTTGAACTGGTAGCCGCTGTCCTGGCGCTTGCCATGGTCGGCTGCAACATGCGCGAAATCCACTGGGGTTGGCCGCTCGCCATCGTCAGCTCGCTGCTCTACGTGGTGGTGTTCGCCAAGGCGCGCATCTACGGCGACGCCTCGCTCCAGGTCTTCTTTGCCTTCGTCGCGCTGTGGGGCTGGTCGCAATGGCTGCGCGGTCACCGGGCCGACGGCAGTGCACTGCGGGTCAGCCGGCTTTCGCCGCGCGGCCTCGCGCTCACGCTCGCGGCCTGCGCCTTCGCATGGCCCGCCGTCGCCCTCTTCCTGCGCCGCTTCACCGACACCGACGTGCCGTGGTGGGATGGCTTCTCCACCGGGTTGAGCCTGGTCGGCCAGTTCCTGCTCGGACGCAAGTTCATCGAGAACTGGCTCATCTGGCTGGCCGTGAACGTCGTGAGCGTGGGCCTGTTCGTCCACAAGGGGCTGTGGCTCACCGTCGGCCTCTACGCGGTATTTGCCGTGCTCAGCGTGGCCGGCTACCTGGCATGGCGGCAGCGCATGCCCGAGGCGGCACGCGCATGACGCCCACGCTGCCGACCGGCTGCGTCATCGCGGTGCTGGGCGCCGAGAGCACCGGCAAGACCGAGCTGGCACGCGCGATCGCACGGCGCCTGCAGGAGCGCGGCACGCCGACCACGCTGGTGGGCGAATACCTGCGCGAATGGTGCGAGCGCGAAGGCCGCACGCCCCGTCCGGACGAGCAGCAGGCCATTGCCGACGAGCAGACCCGCCGGATCGGCGTTGCCGCGGCAACGGGCGTCGTGGTGGCCGACACCACCGCGCTCATGACCGCGGTCTACAGCGAGCAGCTGTTCGACGAGCGCTCGCTMTACGCCGATGCGCTCGCCGCGCAGCGCCGCTACGCCATCACGCTGCTCACCGCGCTCGACATTCCCTGGACGGCCGACGACCTGCGCGACGGCCCGCATGCGCGCCAACCGACGGACACGCTGGTGCGCGCCGCACTGGCAGGGGCCGGGCTGTCGTACGCCGTGGTGCACGGCACCGGCGGCGAGCGGCTGGCCAATGCGTGGAACGCCATCAATTCGATCGCCGGCAGCGAAAGCCGCGCGCGAACGCGCGGGCAAGCCGAAGCGAAGCCCGCCTCGTGGTCATGGCCATGCGAGAAGTGCTCCGACCCGGAATGCGAACATCGGCTTTTCAGCGACCTGATCGGGCGGCGCGAGTAGGCAGCCCGCCGACTTTCCTCCATGGAGACCTGATGCCCCTGCACCACGCCTCGCGCACCGCTTTTATCTCGTTCACCTTCATCGCCACGCTGCTGGCAGCCGGCGCCGCCATCGCGGCCCCTGTCGCCGCGACCGTCGAGAACGGCACCACCACCACGGCCTGTGCCGAAGAAGACAACGTCTCGATGGTGCTGCGCGGCGACGGCATCCGCCGCATGCGCATCGAGGCGCTGCAGCCCGACTACCTCGGCAAGATCGGCAACGACGTCACGGCGCCCGACTTTTCGGGCTGCAACTTCGACGGCGGCGCCCATCCCACCGACCCGGCGCACCGCTTCAGGAAGCGCACCGTGGTGCTGCTCGACAACGCCCAGTGGCGCATCGTCGGCATGACGCTGCCCACCTTCTGGCGGCCGCAGCGCGTGCCGGTGCAGGTGGGTGCGCGCAGCGACCGCGGCTTTCATCTGCTGCAGGTGTTCAAGAAGGAAAACGGCAAGGCGCTCGAGGCCATCGTGCTCTACCCCTCCGATGGCTACTGGCGCCTCAAGCCGCTGCCCGAAGCGGGCTTCGGCGATGGCGTGTACGGCTCGTCGTTCCTGCTCGGCCCGGTCGAGCAGGCCGTGCGGCCGGTGGTGAACATCGCGTCGATCCGCGTCGTGCCGAAGCCGCTGGCGATTCACCTTCGGTTCACGAATGGCGGCAGCGCCGTGGCGCGGGTGGACGAGATCAGCCGGGCGCGGACTGCGCTCGACGTGACACTGTCCAAGCCCACCGCGAACGCGCAGCCCTTTGCCGTGCTGCGCTCGATGTACGTCACATCCGACAACGCCGACATGAGCGAAGTGCGCTGGCAGGAAGCCCCGAATGCCGCATCGCAGGCCAGGCCACTGCCCGAGGTGAAGACGTTGAACGCAACGCAGGTGCGCTTCGGCCGCAGCCTGCCGTCGAAGCACAACACGAGCGCACCCGACATCGCGTTCGGCGGCTTCGACGACCAGGCCCGCTGAGCGGAACTACCCCGCGCGCCGCACCTCGCCCGGCGTCACGCCCAGCACGCGGCGCATGCAGCGCGCCATGTGGCTCTGGTGCGAGAAGCCGCTTTCCAGTGCCACGAGGCTTGCGGGCATCTCGCTGCGCAGCAGCAGGCCGCGCGCGCGGTCCACGCGCCGGTGCACCACGTACTCATGCACGGGCAGGCCGGTGGAACGCTTGAACTGCGTCTTCAGGTGCGAGGTGCTCAGGCCTGCGATGGCGGCCAGCGTCGACAGAGAAAGATCGCCGTCGAGGTTCGCCTCGATGTATTCCATCACGCGGCGCAGTTGCGGCCGTGCGAGCCCCTGCACCGGCGCCGCATCGATCCGCTGCCCCGCAGCAATGAGGTGTACCGCCAGCGCGGTGCCCAGGCTGTCGGTGTACAGCGTGCCGTTCGGAAAACCCGCGCGCCGCTCGGCGTCGAGCGCCCAGGCGATGTGCTCGATCTGCGCGTCGCGGAACTGGTGGCGCTCGTCGAGCCGCGCACGCTCGGCCGGCAGCCCCATCTCGTCGGCGGCGCGCTGCAGCAGCGAGGGCGCCATGCGCACGACGATCGAAGTGCTGGGCGCTTCCTCGTGCCAGACATCGGTGGCACCGGCCGGCAGGATGTCGAGGTCGCCGCGCGTGTAGAGGAACTTGTGGAGACGGCAGGCACCGGCCACCGGCGCCCCCGCGTGGAGCTTGATGCGGTGGTCGGGCAATGCTTCGTAGCCGACCACGCCGGCCGGGGTCTGGCGAATGTCGACGCGCAGGCCAGTGGGTGCGGGCGCCACGAAGCTGTCGGCCGTCAGCGCCAGGTCGGAAGAGCTCATGCCAAACATTATCGGCCGCGACGGCGCCGCGTGTCGTCGTCCGTTTGTGCTCCGGCATGGCCGAACGTGCGCGACCGTTCGAGCAGCAATCCCGATCATTCGCAGCCATGAACTTCACTCATTTCAAGGCATGCAAATCATGAACGATACCTACGCTGGCAGGAAAGCCGTCATCACCGGCGGCACCATCGGCATGGGCCTGGCCACGGCACAGGCACTGCGCGAAGGCGGCGCCGAGGTGCTGGTGACCGGGCGCAATCCCGAGAACCTCGAGGCGGCACGCCACACGCTCGGGCCGCGCGCCCATGTGCTGGCGTCCGACACGGCCTCGCTGGCCGACATCGACGCCCTCGCCGCCACGGTGCGCGAGCGCTTCGGCCGCATCGACCTGCTGCATATCAACGCAGGCATCGCGACGCTGGAGCCTTTCGAGCAGGTAACGGAAGCAGGCTACGACCGCGCCTTCGCGGTCAACACCAAGGGCCCGTTCTTCACCGTGCAGCGCCTCGCGCCGCTGATGCGGCCGGGCAGCGCGATCGTCGTCACCTCGTCCATCGCGGACGAAGGCGGCATGCACGACATGAGCGTCTACAGCGCCACCAAGGCGGCGCTGCGCTCCTTCGCCTCCGGCTTTGCGACGGAGCTCGTGGCGCGCGGCATCCGCGTCAACGTGGTGAGCCCCGGCTTCATCGACACGCCGACGCTCGGCATCGCCGATGCGACGGCCACCGAGCGCGCCGAATTCATCCGCGTGGGCGACCAGATCACGCCGATGCGGCGCCACGGCACGGCCGCCGAAGTGGCGCGCGCAGTGCTCTTCTTCGCCTTCGAGGCGACCTTCACGACCGGCGCGCGGCTCACCGTCGATGGCGGGCTGGGCCAGAAGCTCACGCCGGCCGCCGCCTGAAATCCGCAATACCAAGAGACCAAGATACCAAGGAGCAACCCACATGACCGACGTTTCCCTCATCGGCCTCGGCCCCATGGGCATCGCGCTCGCGCGCGCCCTTCAATCGACATACACGCTGACGGTGTGGAACCGCACAGCCGAGCGTGCAAAGCCCCTGCTGAACCAGGGCACGGTGCTCGCGGCCCATGCGCTCGCTGCAGTGCAGGCCAGCCCGGTGGTGCTGATCTGCGTGGCCGACTACGCGGCATCCCGCGCGATCCTCGCCACGCCCGGCGTGACCGACGCGCTGCGCGGCAAGGTGCTGGTGCAGCTGAGCACCGGCACCCCGCAGGACGCGCGCGAGGACTGGGCTGCCCTGAGCGGCGTGGCGTACCTCGACGGCGCCCTGCTCGCCACGCCCGGCCAGATCGGCCGGCCCGACACGCCGCTCTTCATCTCGGGCGAAGAACGCGCCCTCGCCGCCTGCCGCCCGGTGCTCGAAGCCATCGCCGGCAACATCCAGTACATGGGCGAGCCCATCGGCAACGCGGCCGCCTGGGACCTGGCCACGCTTTCGTGCATGTTCGGCGCGATGAGCGGCTTCTTCCACGGCGTGCGCATCTGCGAATCCGAAGGGCTGAAGGTGAACGCGTTCGCGCAGATGATCGGTGCGATCTCGCCGGTGCTCGGCGAGATGATCAGCGCCGAGGGCGAGGCCATCCACGCCAACCGCTACGGCGAGCCCGAGAGCTCGATGGCCACCTGCGCGGGCTCGGGCCGGCTCTTCGTGAAGCAGGCGCGCGAGGCGAAGCTCGATGCGAGCTTTCCGGATTTCCTGATGGGTCTGTTCGATCGTGCGCTGGACGCCGGCTTTGCCAACGAGCGCCTGGCCGCGATGGTCAAGGTGCTGCGCCAGCCCGAGCCCGGTGGCCCCGCCGCGGCTTACTGAACCACGGGGCTGCCCGGAATCTGGTCGCCCAGCGGCTTGAAAAGCTGCGCCGTGTCGACGGCGTCGAAGCGGTACTGCTTGCCGCAGAAATCGCAACCCACCTCGATATCGCCGCGCTCGGCGAGGATGTCCTCGGCCTCCTCCACACCGAGCCCGCGGATCATCTGGGCCACACGCTCGCGGCCGCAGGTGCAGGCGAAGTGCGGGCCGAGCAGGCCGGCCTGCGGTTCGAAGCGCAGCAGCTTTTCTTCCCAGAACAGGCGGCGAAGAATGGTCTCAATGTCGAGCGTGAGCAGCTCGTCGCGCGTCAGGCTCGATGCGAGGATCGAGATGCGGTTGTAGTCCTCGTTGAGGCCGATCTGGTCCTGGTTGGCCTGGTCGTGGTCCTTGTCGGACGTGCCTTCGAGGTTGCCCTCGCCCTTGACTGGCAGGCGCTGGATCAGCAGGCCGGCCGCGACCTTGTCGTCGGCCGCGAGCACCAGCGTGGTGTCGAGCTGCTCGCTCTGCAGCATGTAGTGCTGCAGCACGTCGCTGAGCTTGCCGAGCTTCTCGCCCTCGTCGCCGAAGAGCGGCACCACGCCCTGGTACGGCGTGGCGCCGGGCAGCTTGTCCTTGGGGTCGAGCGTGATGGCGCAGCGGCCCTTGTTGTTCACGTTGACCATGTCGGGCAGGTGCGCATCGGCCGGCAGGTCGCCGATCACCTTGGCGGTGGCGCGCAGGCTGAGGTCGGGCTTGGCCTCGGCCACGGCGACCTTGACGGGGCCGTCGCCGAAGATCTGCAGGATCAGCGCGCCATTGAACTTGATGTTGGCCTGCATCAGCGTGGCCGCGGCCGTCATCTCGCCGAGCAGCTCGGCCACGGGCGGCGGGTACGCGCCGGTGGTGGTGTTGGAGGCGCGCCGCGCCAGGATTTCCTGCCACGCATCTGTCAGGCGCACGATCATGCCGCGCACCGGCAGGCCATCGAACAGGAATTTGTGCAGCTCGCTCAAAACGGATTCTTCTTTCTGTTGGGCCTGCGCGGGGTCAGGCGATTTTCTTGAGCCCCTTCGCATAGCGAATGGCATTTTCTACATAGTGCTCGGAACCGTGGCGCAGGCGGGCGGCGTCTTCGTCGCTGATCGTGCGCATCACCTTGGCGGGCGAGCCGAAGATCAGCGAGTTGTCGGGAAACTCCTTGCCCTCGGTGACCACGCTGCCGGCGCCAACGATCGAATTGCGGCCGATCTTCGCGTTATTCAAGACCACGGCCTGGATGCCGATCAGCGAGTTGTCGCCGATGGTGCAGCCATGCAGCATGACCTGGTGGCCGATGGTGACGTTCTCGCCGACAGTGAGCGGGCTGCCGGGGTCGGAATGCAGCATCGACTGGTCCTGCACGTTGCTGTTGCGCCCGATCGTCATCGTCTCGTTGTCCCCGCGCAGCACGGCGCCGAACCAGATGCTTGCGTTGTCGCCCAGCTGCACGTTGCCGATCACCTGCGCGCTGTCGGCGACCCATGCGCCGGTGCCGAGTTGCGGCGCAACGCCGTCGAGTTCATAGAGGGCCATCGTGGAGTCTCCGGGGGCAAAAACTAGAATTGTAGGGATGCACCCCCGATTGAGCGCGCTGGCCGCGCTGCGACTGACCGACCCTGAAGCAAAGGTGGCGGCAACACGCGCCACTGCTGCGCCGGCCGCTACCGATTCCATAGCAATTGAACCCCTGCGCATCGAGGGGGACGACCTTGGCGTGCCGGGCCGCCCCGAGCGGCCGTTGCGCGTGACCGCCACCGCCGTGCAGAAACGCTCGCCCTTCACGCCCGAAGGCCGCGCCGCGCTGATCCATTCGATCTGCCATATCGAGTTCAACGCGATCAACCTCGCGCTCGATGCGGTCTGGCGCTACGACGGCATGCCCGAGGCCTACTACCGCGACTGGCTGCGCGTGGCCGACGAGGAGGCGCAGCACTTCACGCTGCTGCATGCGCATCTGCAGGACATGGGTTGGCGCTACGGCGACTTCCCGGGCCACGACGGGCTCTGGAACATGTGCGAGAAGACGAAGGACGACGTGCTCGCGCGCATGGCGCTGGTGCCGCGCACGCTGGAGGCGCGCGGGCTCGATGCCACGCCGCTGATCCAGGCCAAGCTGAAGCGCGTGAACACGCCCGATGCGCTGCGTGCGGTCGAGATCCTCGACATCATCCTGCGCGACGAAGTAGGTCACGTCGCCATCGGCAACCACTGGTACCGCTGGCTGTGCGCGCGCGCGGGCCTCGACCCCGAGACAACCTACTCTGCTCTCGTGGCGCGCTACGAAGCGCCGCGGCTCAAGCCGCCGTTCAACCTCGAAGCCCGCGGGCGCGCCGGCTTCAGCGCCGAGGAACTGCGCGCGCTCTCGGCCGGCGGCAAGGACTGAATTGGCGGCCTACGCAGGCCTGGCGTGCACCACCAGCTTCGGCGTGAAGTACTGGAGCACCTCGCCGCGCTGGTTGCGCGTCTGGCAGCGCATCGTCACCATCGCGCGGCCGGGCTTGGAACGCGAGGGCGTGATGTCCAACACCTCGCTCACCACGTGCAGCACATCGCCGGGCCGCGTGGGCTTGGGCCATTGCAGCTCGCCACCCGAGCCGATGATGCCGTCGGCCAGCGGGATGCCGCTGTCCACCAGCAGCTTCATCGTGAGCGCCGCCGTGTGCCAGCCGCTCGCCGCGAGGCCGCCGAAGAAGGTGTTCTTCGCAGCCTCTTCGTCGGTGTGAAAGGGCTGCGGATCGAATTGCAGCGCAAAGGCCTTGATCTGCGCCACGTCGAGCAGGTGCTCGCCGCTCTGGAAACGGTCGCCGACCGACAGGTCTTCGAGGTACAGCGCGCGCTTCGCGCCAGTGTCAGGGAGTGCCGACATGGGAGTTCCTTGTTGTGCCTGTGCGCATTCTCGAACTTTCAGATGCGCTCGAGGATGGTTGCGATGCCCTGCCCGCCGCCGATGCATTGCGTGGCCAGCGCGTAGCGGCCCTTCTCGCGCACCAGCAGCGACGCCGCCTTGCCCGTGATGCGCGCGCCGGTCGCGCCCAGCGGATGGCCGATGGAGAGGCCGCCGCCGTCGAGATTGATCTTCGCCGAGTCGAGGCCGAGATCGCGGATGCAGGCCAGCGCCTGCGACGAGAAGGCCTCGTTGATCTCGATCACATCGAGGTCCGCGGCGCTGAGGCCGGCGCGCGCCAGCGCCTTGCGCGTCGCGGGAATCGGGCCGATGCCCATGATCGCGGGGTCGACGCCCACGGTCGCGAAGGAGCGGATGCGCGCGAGCGCCTGCAGGCCATGCTTTGCGGCGAATGCATCGCTGGTCACGAGCACGACGGCCGCGCCATCGGTGAGCGGCGACGAGGTGCCGGCCGTCACCACGCCATCGGGACGGAACGCCGGCTTGAGGCCCGCGAGCGCCTCGGCCGAAGTCGTCGGGCGGATGCAGCCGTCGGCATCGACCACGTCGCCCGACGCGAGGCGCACCGGCACGATCTCGCCGGCCAGGCGGCCTTCTGCGCGCGCGGCGGCGGCCTTGCGGTGCGACTCGACCGCGAACGTCTCCTGGTCGGCGCGGCTCACGTTCCAGCGCTGCGCGACGTTCTCGGCGGTCTCGCCCATCGAGATGTAGGCGTCGGTGCCGGCCAGCAGCTCGGGGCTGGGCGAGAAGTTGAAGCCGCCCTGCGGGACCATCGTCATCGACTCCACGCCGACGCACAGGAAGGCCTCGCCCATGCCCGCCTCGATCTGCGCGGCGGCAATGTGCACGGCCTGCATCGACGAGCCGCAGAAGCGGTTCACCGTCATGCCGCCCACTTCATGCGGCAGCCCTGCGAGCAGGCCGACAATGCGCGCGACGTTGTTGCCCTGCGAGGCTTCGGGGTAGGCGCAGCCGAGGATGATGTCTTCGAGCAGCGCGGGGTCGAGGTCGGTGCGCTGCAGCAGGCCGCGAACCACGCCCGCGGCCAGCGTGTCGGGGCGCACTTCGGCGAGTGCACCCTTCTTGGCGAAATGGAAGGGCGAGCGGGCGTAGGCGGAAATGACGGCTTTCATGAAAACACTCCTTGAGGCAAACCTACCATCCAATCGGTAGGCAACGAGGTCAAAAAATAAGCACGCGCTGCGTGCCTGCGACACCGCCCGGCCATCAGCCGGGCAATGAACTCCTGAGCTGTGCGATGGCTTCGTCGAAGTCCTCGACACGCCCCGTCATGCGCGATGCGAGCAGCGCGCCCTGGCACACCGAGAACACGTAGGCCGCCTGCGATGCGACCGATGCGCCCTTCTTCTGCCGGGCCGGCGCCAGCGCGCCCAGCACACCGGTGAGCCACAGCACCTGGGTGTTGCGCAGCTCCTGCACGGCCTGCCGCAATTCGTCGTTGATGCAGTCCCACCCCGGCGTCAGCGCCCCTGCGGGACACATGCCCGAGCCGGCCTTCAACGTGTTGCGGTACATGCGGAAATAGGATTCGAGCGCGTCCTTCGGCGTGCGCACTCTGGCCGCATCCCAGTCCTTGAAGAGCTGGGTCGCCTGGCGGATCACCGCGATGCCGAGCGCTTCCTTGGTCGGAAAGTGGTGGTACAGGCTCGCCTTGCGGATGCCGACCGCATCGGCCACGTCCTGGAAGCTGAAGCCCAGGTACGAGCGCGTTTCGATCAGGCTGCGCGCCACCCCGAGGATCTGCTCTCGGGTGCCGCCGGTGGCAAGCGCGGCAGGTGTGGCGGTGGCGCTGGTCATCTACCTACTATAAGGTAGGGAAATTCGAACTGCAAGCCGCAGGTCAATCGGCCTTGATGTTCGCGGCCTTCACGATGCGGCCATTGCCCTCGAACTCCGAGGCGATCTCCCTGGCGAAGGCTGCGGGGGTTCCGCCGGTCGGCACGTTGTCGGTGGCCGTGAGCTTGGCGCGCAGCTCGGGGCTGGCCAGGGCCTTGTTGATCTCGGCGTTGTATTTCGCGATCAATGCGGGCGGTGTCGCGGCGGGCGCGAAGACGCCGAACAGCGAGTTGATGTTCGCCGCGCTGTAGCCCAGCTCACCCAGCGTGGGCACCTGCGGCAGGCTCTCGAGCCGGGCCGGCGCACCGACGGCCAGCGGCCGCAGCTTGCCCGACTGGATGTGCGAAGAGAGCGTCGGGCTCGCGTTGGTCGAGAGGATCTCGAACTGCCCGCCCAGCGCATCGTTGAGCTGCTGGCCACCGCCCTTGTAGGGCACGTGCGTGATCTCGACACCGGTCGATGCCCTCACCTGCTCGAGCACGATATGGCCGAGCGATGCCGGGCCCGACGTGGCCCAGCGCACCGCACCGGGCTGCGCCTTGGCGTCGGCGATCAGTGCGCGGAAATCCTTCGCCTTGCTGGCCGGCGTGGCGATCAGCAGCACCGGCGAATACATCACGCTCGCCACCGGCGCGATGTCCTTCAGCGGATCGAAAGGCAGCTTGCCGAGGTGCGGGCTCAGCACCAGCGGGCTGATGGCCGAGAAGCCCAGCGTCGCGCCGTCGGGCGCGGCCTTGGCCACCGCGTCCATGCCGATGGCGCCACTTGCGCCGGCCCTGTTGTCGACCACCACCGTGGTGCCCAGCTGCGCGGCGAGCTTGTCGCCGAGCGCGCGCGCGACCACGTCGCTGACGCCGCCTGCGGGGTACGCGACGATGAGGCGGATGGTCTTGGGAATGGCTTGGGCCTGTGCGCCGCCGRCTGCGAGCAATGCCGCCGCGACCCAGATTCTTTTCTGCATGAACGAAGTCTCTTTGCTGTTTGGTTGAAGTGAACGAACACCGCGCCTTCAGCCGCGCGGGTGGTGCTGCGCATGCAGCTGCTTCAGCCGCTCGCGCGCCACATGGGTGTAGATGGTGGTCGTCGAGATGTCGGCATGCCCCAGCAGCAACTGCACCGCGCGCAGGTCCACGCCGTGGTTCAGCAGGTGCGTGGCGAAGGCATGCCGCAGCGTGTGCGGCGACAGCGGCACATGGATGCCGGCCGCGGTGGCCTGCTTCTTCACGATGATCCAGAACATCACGCGCGTCATGCCCGCGCCACGCGCGGTCACGAACAGGTCGGGCGTCTGCTGCCCGTCGAGGATGACGGGGCGCGACTCCTCGAGGTAGCGCTCGATCCAGCGCCGCGCCTCGCCGCCGAACGGCACGAGGCGCTCCTTGCTGCCCTTGCCGAGCACGCGCAGCACGCCATCGTTGAGGCTCATGTCGATGACCTTCAGCGCCACCAGCTCGCTCACGCGCAGGCCGCTCGCATACATCAGCTCCAGCATCGCGCGGTCGCGCAGGCCGAGCGGCGATTCGACGTCGGGCGCGGCCAGCAGGTCGTCGACCTGCTTCTCCGACAGCGTCTTGATGGCGCGCGGCATCTGCCGCGCGGGCGCGAGCCGGATGCTCGGGTCGGCCGCGATGCGCCGCTCGCGCAGCGCCCAGCGGTAGTAGCGCTTGAACACGGTGAGCCGCCGGTTGGCCGAGGTCGCCTTGCCCCTGGTCGAGAGCCGCACGCCCATGTAGGCCTGCAGGTCGGACTCCTGCGCGGTGTCGAGCGCGACGCCGCTGCGCTGCCGGCCCAGCCACTGCGCGAACAGCGCCAGGTCGCGGCGATAGGCGGCCAGCGTGTTCTTCGACAACCCATCCTCCAGCCAAAGGGCGTCGATGAAGTCGTCGATATCGGGCGTGGGGACGGCGGTGGCCTCGGTCATGCGTTGCAAGATAACAAAAGAAAAAGCCGCCCGTGGCACGGGCGGCTTTCGTCGAAAGAAAAATCGATCAGTCGAGCTTCAGGTTCTGCTTCTTCACGACCTGCTTGTAGACCTCGTACTCGGCCTTGATCTGCGCGGCGAATTGCTCGGGCGTGTTGGCCACGATCAGCGAGCCCGTGTCCTCGATGCGCTTGCGCACGGCCGGTTCCTCGACCGCCTTCTTCACGCCTGCGCTGATCTTGTCGACCACTTCCTTCGGCAGGCCCTTGGGGCCGAGGATGCCGTAGTAGGCCATGCGGTTGACCGGCTCGAGGCCGACTTCCTTGAAGGTCGGCACGTTGGGCAGCGCGGCCAGGCGCTGCGGCGCCGACACCACGATCGGAATCAGGCGGCCGCTCGTGATGAAGGGCATGGCCGACGGGATGTTGTCGAAGATGATCGGCACCTGGCCGGCCACCACGTCGTTCAGCGCCGGGCCGGCGCCGCGGTAGGGGATGTGCGTGACGAAGGTGCCGGTGAGGCTCTTGTAGAGCTCCATCAGCAGGTGGCCGATGCCGCCCGTGCCCGACGAGGCGTACGAGTACTTGCCGGGGTTCTTCTTGATCTCGGCGATGAACTCGGCGTAGTTCTTCGCCGGGAAGCTCGGGTTGACCGCAATGATGTTGGGCGTGGCCGCGATGTTGATGATCGGCGTGAAGTCGTTGATCGGGTCGTACGGCACCTTGGGGTTGATGGCCGGGTTGGCCGCCGTGCTCGACACCGTGGCAACGCCGAGCTTGTAGCCGTCGGGCGCAGCGCGCGCGGTTTCCGCGGCGCCGACGATGCCGCCGCCGCCGGCGCGGTTGATCACCACCACGGGCTGGCCCAGCACCTTGCCCAGCGGATCGGCGATCACGCGCGCCACGATGTCCGTCGTGCCGCCGGGAGCGAACGGCACGCTCAGTTCGACCGGCTTGTTGGGATAGCCCTGCGCAAAACTCTGGCCTGCGACCGCGACCAGCGCGGCGGCCCCGACAAGGGCGCTCCATTGACGACGTTGCATCGATAACTCCTTGATCTGACTGACGGATGTCGAAAAAAGCGAAGCCCGGATGCTAGCGGTTCCAGAGCGCCCCCGTTGCTGTGGATTACCCATGGTCATGCCGGTTTATGCTCGAAGCGGTGAACTACGCGCAGCTGCTCTTCCCCGACTTCTCCCTCATCGCCATCGGCTGGCTGCTCTGCCGCTACACCGCACTCGACCGCCGCGTGTGGGACCAGGTCGAGAGCCTGGTTTACTACTTTCTTTTTCCTGTACTGCTGTTCCATTCGATCGTGCGCAGCCCGCTCGACTTTGGCGCCACGTCGAGCCTGCTGACCGCGGGTGTCGGCGTCGGCCTGTGCGGCATCGCGCTGGCGTACGCCCTGCCCTTCACGCCGGGCCTGCGCTCGCACATCGACCGGCGCGACCACGCGGCCAGCGCACAGGTCGCGTTCCGCTTCAACTCCTTCATCTGCCTCGCGCTGGCCGACCGGCTCGCGGGCCCCGAGGGCCTGCTGCTGATCGCGGTGCTGATCGGCGTGTGCGTGCCGATGTTCAACATCGCGGCCGTGTGGCCGATGACGCGGCATGCGCAGACCGGCTTCGTGCGGCAGCTGGTGCGCAATCCGCTGATCGTGGCCACGGTGGCCGGGCTGCTCGCAAATGTGCTGGGCTTCACCGTGCCGGCCTGGCTGACGCCGACGCTCACGCGCATCGGTGCAGCCTCTCTCGCACTGGGGCTGCTGGCGGCGGGCGCGGGGATGCAGTTCGCGACGCTGGGGCGCGGCAAGGTGCTCGCGGTGTCGGTGCTGGCGATACGGCACCTGGTCCTTCCGTTGATCGCATGGGGGCTGGCGCGCGCGCTGCGGCTCGATGGGGTGCAGGCCTCGGTGCTGATGGCTTTCTCCGCGGTGCCTACGGCGTCGAGTGCCTATGTGCTCGCGGCGCGCATGGGCTACAACGGACCGTATGTGGCGGGGCTGGTGACGCTGTCCACCATGTTGGGGATTGTGAGCCTGCCGTTCGCGCTGGCACTGCCGCGATGACTCAGCGCTGCAACAGCGCCGGCACCGCCGACGCCAGCATCGCGATGCCCGAAGCCGTGAGCAAGCTCAACACCAGTTTTCGAAACGCCATCTCGCTGATGCCGATGTAGAGCCGCGCGCCCAGCAGCACCGGCACCGCGACAGCCAGTGCCACCAGGCCCAGCAGCGGCACCATCGAGCGCCCGATGCTGCCGCTCGCGAGATGGATCGCGAACGCGACCATCAGCATCGAGAGATTGAAGTTCTGGATCACCGCGCGCTGCGTGTCGCGCTGGAAGCCTCGCAGCGTGCACCAGAGCGTGGGAATGGTCCCCGAGAAGCCGCCGATGCCGGCCATCGCACCGCCGATGGCGCCGACAACGCCGTCGACGACACGACCACCGAAAGCGATCTTCGGCAGATGCTGCGACATCAGCATGGCCGGGCACCAGAGCACCAGCAGCACGCCGAGGCATGCCTTGAAGACCACGAGATCCAGATGCGGCAGCAGCCAGACGCCGAACGGCACGCCGACCAGGCCGCCGAGCACGAAAGGCCAGAGCAGGCGCTTGTCGAAGGCGCGTCGCACCGTGACGGCCGCGATCACCTGCCCCGTGAGTGCGCCGAACAGTGCCAGTACCGCGGCCAGCTGCGGCTCCAGCGTCCAGGCCCAGACCGACATCGCGACCAGACCGAACGCAAAGCCCGACAGGCCCTGCACGAAACCCGCCAGCGCGGCGCCAACGATCACATGGACATACAGGGCTTGCATGCGGCCGATGATAGAAGCCGCCGCCGCGCCCGCCTCGGCGGGCCACAAGACCGGTCAGGCCGAAGCCGGCACCAGCGCCGTGCGGCGCACCCGCGTGACGTTGAAGGCGCTCGCAATCAGCACGCCCTGCACCAGCGCCAGGCCGACGATCACGCTCGTGTACTGGCCATGGTCCATCAGGCGGCCGAACACCAGCGGCGCCAGCGCCTGCCCGATGTCGAGCCCGGCATACACCACACCGTAGACGCGCCCGGTGGCATTGGGCGGCGTCGAGCGCTTGACCAGCAGGTCGCGCGACGGCCCGGCAACGCCCGAGACGAACCCCATCGCACCGAACAGCACCGGCACCAGGATCGGCGGGAACTGGGCGAAGGCGAGCACCAGCGCCAGCGCAGCCGCGATGCCGAAGCCCGCGCCCACGATGCGCTCGCAGCGCGAAGGGTCCGAGGCGAGAAAGCCCCCCACCACCATGCCGGCCGCACTCGCCACCATGTAGACCGTGAGGCACACGGCCACCAGTGCCACCGGCACCGCATGCAGATGGCCCGCGGCCACCGGCGCGAAGGTCTGCACCACGCTGATCACCGCGGCATAGAAGAAGAAGAATCCGAAGCACATCCACACGGCCGGGATGCGCAGGAAGTCGAACTCGCCGCCCACCGGCGCCGGCTCGCCCTGCCCCGTGGCCCTGTGCACGGCCGCGACGTCGAGCGACAGAACGCTGCGGTAGGCCCACAGCACCAGCAGCACCACGATGGCCACCACACCCGCCGAAGCCAGCGCCACGCGCCACGAGAAGGCGATGGCGATCGGCACCACGAAGGCCGGCGCGAGCGCCCAGCCCAGGCTGCCGGTGATGCCGTGCACGCTGTAGGCATGGCCCAGGCGCGTCGGCGCGACCTTGCGGTTGAACAGCGTGTAGTCGACCGGATGGAACACGCCGTTGCCGATGCCGCCGACCACGGCGCACACCAGCAGCATCCAGTAGCTCTGCGCCATGGCATAGCCGAAGGCGGCGAGCCCCAGCGCGCCCAGCCCGACGAACAGCACCGGCCGCGGACCCAGCTTGTCGACGATGAAACCCGAGGCGGCCTGCACGACGCACGAGACCACGAAGAACACCGTCAGCACCGCGCCCAGCTCGGTGTAGCTCACGTTGAACGCATCCTTGAGCCAGGGGAACAACGGCGCGAGGATGAGCTGGCTGAAATGGCTGATCGCGTGGGCCAGGCCGACGAGGCCGATCAACTGGGCGTCGTTGCGCAGGGTGGTGGCAGGGGGAGTGGTGGTCGCTGTGGAAGACATGGATTGCTACAAAAAACCGGGGCAGGCACCGATGCTATGTCCCCAGGACGCGGCAGAATGGCGATACAGCGACAACATTTGTCGAAACCATGCCACGCGCCGTTTCCCTCCCCTCCCCGGTCACCAGCGTTGCCTCGCTCACGCCGCACCTCTATGCGCCCGACGCGGTGCGGCCGCTGCGCGCCAAGGAACACTTTCTGAGTGCCGACACCTTCGTCGAGCTGCACCAGCACCCGTGGCCGCAGCTCACCTTCTCGACCCGCGGCGTGATCCGCCTCAGCACGCAGGACGGCAGCTACATCGTGCCGCCCTCGCGCGCGCTGTGGGTGCCGGCCAACATGCCGCACAGCATCATGCTGATCGAGGACGCCGAGCTTCGCACCATCTACCTGCATGCCTGGCTCGCACCGGCCTGGGAGAAATGCGAGGTGCTCGAGATCAGCCCGCTGATGCGCGCCCTGATGCTCGCGCTCGACACCACGCCCGACGGCCTGCCGCCCACCGACCCGCAGGCGCCGCAGCGCGAACGCATGATCGCCCCGCTGCTGGTCGACGAGATCGAGCGCGCCACGCAGATCCGCATCGACGTGCCGCTGCCCACCGACAAGCGGCTGCGCCAGCTCTGCGAGTCGCTGCTGCGCAATCCGGCCGACCGGTCCACGCTGGCCGAACGCGCCGCCGCCATCGGCGCCAGCGAACGCACGGTGGCGCGGCTGTTCCGCGACCAGCTCGGCATGAGCTGGCAGCAATGGCGCCAGCAGGCCGTGATGGCGCATGCGCTGCCGCTGCTGGCACGCGGCATGGCGGTGAGCCAGGTGGCGGCGGCCAGCGGCTACGCCACCGACAGCGCCTTCTGCGCGATGTTCAAGGCGGCCACGGGCCGGTCGCCGACTTCGTTCCAGCACAAGAAGCGGTCGGTCGCCGTCTGACCGTTCGGGCGTCATGGCGCTCTGGCAAGATCGGCGGTTGCGAAGAACCACGGACCTCCCATCGACTTGCCCATGGCAACCCCTCCCCGACCGCAGACCTGGACCGCCGACATCGGCCTGCGCATTCGCCGCCATTTCCTGCTGAAGGCGGTCGGGACCACGGCCTTCACCTGGCTGTTCTTCATCGGCTACTTCCACCTGCTGCGCAACCCGACCTACCCGGTCGCGGTGATGCCGCTGACGGCGCTGGACCACCTGATCGCGTTCCAGCCCTCCACGCTGGGCGCCTACCTCTCGCTCTGGGTCTACGTCGGCATCGCGCCCGGCCTGCAGCTCACCTTTCGCGAGCTGGTGGCCTACGGGCTGTGGATCGGCGCGCTGTGCATCACCGGCCTGGGCCTCTTCTACTTCTGGCCGACCCAGATACCGCCTTTGGCCATGGACGTCTCGGGCTTCCCCGGTTTTGCGATGCTGCAGGGCGTGGACGCGGCGGGCAATGCCTGCCCCTCGATGCACGTGGCTGTCGCGATCTTCACCGCCCTCTGGATCGAACACCTGCTGCGCCAGGCGCGCACGCCCGTCCTGCTGCGCATGCTCAACGGGGCCTGGTTCCTGGCCATCGCCTACTCGACGCTGGCGGTCAAGCAGCACGTGGTGCTGGACGTGGTGGCGGGCGCGCTGCTCGGCATGGCGTTCGCACTGCCTTCGCTGCGCTGGCGGCCGAGGAAGCGTTTGCGAGAGGATGCCCCTCTCGTGGGAGCGGATATCATTGGCCATCATTGACCACCACAGGCCGAGCGAGGAAGGGATCGATCCAATGGCGCACCCCGAATGGGTGCCAATCGATCAACGGCGGCACAAGACGACAGGCATCGCACGATGAGTTCGCTGAAGGAATTGCAGGACCTGATCCACGAGAAGTACGGCATCGAACCGTCGAAGCTCGACCCTCACGCCTCGATGCGTGAAACCGGCGGTCTCGATTCGYTGGCGCTGGCCGAATTCCTGTTTGCCATCGAAGACCACTTCGGCATCACCATGCCCGACGAGGACGCGAGCATCGACACCCTGGCCGAGCTTGCACTGCTGGTCGACAAGGTCCGGACCGCGAAGCCAGCGTGAACCGCCACGAGGTTGCCGTCACCGGGCTGGGCGTCATGGCGCCGCACGGCGACGCGCATGACGCCCTCTTCCAGGCGCTGCTGCAGGGCCGCTCGGCCATCCAGCCCGTTTTTCCCGAACTGCCCAAGCTGGCCGCGGCGGCCACGCTGGCCTTTGACG
>NZ_JBFUHN010000060.1:0-43922 GCF_056402375.1 Variovorax sp. P4_B10
CAAGTGCTCTGAGCGAGCACGCCGATGGGGTGCCTTGCGCAGCGAAATAAAGGAGGAGGCCTGCGGCCCTAGGCCGCGCCGGGGGACATTCGCGGAGCAAGGTACCCCGTCGGCGTGATCCCGCCCTGAACAGCAGTGCCCCGCACAACGCGCAACGCGACGAATCGAAAAGCAGGTTTTCTTTTCAGACCACGGAGCCAGCGGCCACCGGGACCGCGCCAGACGAGCCCGGCGGCGTCTTCACGATCGACGTGAGCGCAGGCTCGGCCGGCCGCAAGGCCGCCAGGTCGGGCCGCGGGCGGCGCAGTTGCGCGTCGCCGGCGAAGGCCTTCTCCATGGCGTGCGCCGCGCCCAGCACCTGGTGGTCGGCCCTGAAGCCGCCCACGACCTGCAGCCCGAACGGCATGCCCGCGTGATCGACGCCGCAGGGCAGCGAGATTGCGGGATGGGTCGTCAGCGTGACGACGTAGGTCAATGCCAGCCAGCGGTAGTAGTTCGCCTGCTTCTCGCCGTTGATCGTGTCGGCGTACAGCTGCGTCCATGGAAAGGGCGACACCGGCGTGGTGGGCGAAAGCACCAGGTCGTAGTCGGCGAAGGTCGCCTGGAAGCGCTTGATGAGGCGCGTCTGCTCGGCCTGCGCCCAGGCGCTGTCGAGCAGGCTCATCTTCGCGCCCATCTCGTAGTTCGCGCGGGAGTTCGGGCCCAGGCTGTCCGGGTCTTTCTGGTAGGCGGCATGCATGCCCGCCACGAACGCCTCGGCGCGCAGCACGTCGAAGCAGCGGTGCGCCTCGCCGAGGTCGAACGCGACTTCATCGCAGCGCTGGAACAGGTGCCGTATCGCCGTCATCTTCTTGCGCATGGTGGCGCGGATGCCGTCGTCCACCGCGCACACGCCGAAGTCTTCGGTCCACGCGACGCGCAGCCGGCTCAGGTCGACATCGAGCGGCTTGAGAAAGGACAGCGGGTCCAGCGGATAGCTCAGCGGGTCGCCGGCGTTCATGCCGGCCGACGCCGCCAGCTGCAGGCAGGCGTCTTCCACGGTCCGGCCCATCGGACCGACCACCGAGATCGGTGTCCAGCCCAGCAGCTTCCGCACGCTCGGCACAATGCCCGGCGAAGGCCGGAAGCCCACCACGCCGCACTTGGCCGCCGGAATGCGCAGCGAGCCGCCGGTGTCGGAACCGGTGCACACCGGCAGCATGTCGCAGGCCAGGGCCGCCGCCGAGCCGCCGGAAGAGCCGCCGGCATTCAGGTTCGGATCGAAGGGGTTGCCCGTGGCGCCCCACACGTCGTTGCGGGAGTTGGCGCCGGCGCCCATCTCGGGCACGTTGGTCTTGCCCGTCACGATGGCGCCCGCCTTGCGAAGGCGCGCCACCAGCTCGATGTCTTCCTGCGGCACGTGATCGCGGTAGATCGACGAGCCCCAGGTGGTGAGCAGGCCCTCCGTGGGCTCCAGGTCTTTCACCCCGAGCGGAAGGCCATGCAGCAGCCCCAGCGCAGCGCCGCGCATGACGGCGCTCTCCGCGGCCCTGGCTTCGGTCCTTGCGCGCTCGAAGCAGGTGGCGGTCACCGCGTTGACGAACGGGTTCACCTGCTCGATGCGCGCGATGCAGGCCTCCAGGAGTTCGACCGGCGAGATGGCCTTGCTGCCGATGAGGCGGCGGAGTTCGACGGCGGATCGTTCGACGAGTTCGGTGGCGATGGGCATGGGCAATCGTTGAGGGGAGATCAGTCGGCGGTGATGTGCGCGCGGGCCGCGACGGCACGCATCAACGGCAGTTCCTTGCCGATCAGCGCACTCGCCTCCACGGCGTTGCTGTAGGCCGGCTCGAGGCCCTGGGCGCTCAGCTTGGCGCGGGTGTCGGGGTCGGCCATCGTCACGGCCAATGCCTTCTCGAGCTTGACCTTCACGTCGGCAGGCAGGCCCTTCGGCGCCGCCAGCATCAGCCAGGAGTCCATGTCGATGTCGGGATAGCCGCTCTCGGCCAGGGTGGGCACGTTGGGCAACAGGCTGGAGCGCCGGGCCGTCGTCACTGCGATGGCCTTGATCTTGCCGCTCTTGAGCTGAGGGATCGCGGCGCCCACGGTGTCGACGCTGAACGCGACCTGCCCGCCCATCAGGTCCGTCATGGCCGGTGCGCTGCCCTTGTAGGGCACATGCGTCATCTTCAGGCCGGCCGCATGCAGGATGGTTTCGCCAGCGAAGTGCGCGGTCGAGCCGGTGCCGTAGGAGGCGTAGGAATACTTGCCGGGCGATGCCTTCACGTAGTCCACGAACTGCTTGACGGTCTGCACCGGCACCTCGCTGTTGGCCAGCAGGATGAGCGCGATGCGCCCGGCGATGCCGATCGGCTCGAAACCCTTGACCGGGTCGTACGGAAGGTTGGGGCGGATGGCGGGGTTGACGGTGAACGTGGTGCCCGAGCTCACGAGCAGCGTGTAGCCGTCCGGTGCCGCCTTGGACACGTAGCTCGCACCGATGATCGTGCCGGCGCCGGCACGGTTCTCGATGACCACGGGCTGGCCGAGTTCCTTGCCCAGCCGCAGGCCGAGGATGCGCCCGTTCACATCCGTGGCGCCGCCCGGCGGAAAGGGGATCACGAGCGTGACCGGCCGCGACGGAAAACCCGGCTCCGCGGCGACGGCGGCCAGTGGCGCGAGGCCCAGGCCGAAACAGGACATCAGCGCCATGCTGGCCAACGCGGAAAGGCTTTTCATGAATGGGTACTCCTGAAAGAGTCCCATCCTAGGAGCGGTCTTCGACTGCTACAAGCGCAATGTTTAGAATTGTCGATTGCCAAAACGGCAATCGGCACGGCGCCTTGCCCGCCGTGCCGCACGGAGAACTTCATGCGACTTCAAGCGCTGCAGGAAACGGCGGTCCGCTACTTTCTCGAGGTCGTGAAAACCGGCTCGGTGAAGGACGCGGCGCTCAAGCTCAACGTCGCGCCTTCGGCCGTGAGCCGGCAGGTGGCACGCCTGGAGCGCGAGCTGGACACGCTGCTGTTCGACCGCCACGCGCGCGGCATGGTGCCCAACGCCGCCGGCGAACTGCTGGCCGCGCATGCCAAGCGGACGCAGCAGGACATCGAGCGGGTCGCGAGCGACATCGCCGGCCTGCGCGGCCTGCGCAGCGGCCATGTGCGGGTAGTGAGCACCGAGGGCTTCGCCTTCGATTTCCTACCGACGCTGATCTCCCGCTTTCGCGACAAGTACGAGGGGATCCGCTTTCACCTGGAGGTCGCCCCGCCGAGCGACATTCCGAAGCGCATACGCGACGGCGAAGCGGATGTCGGGATCACGTTGAGCGCGGTGCCCGAGCCCGGCATCCGGATCGAGCTGCGCCATCCCAGCCCCATCCTGGCCGTGATGGCCGAGGGCCATCCGCTGGCGGCGCAGCGGCAGTTGTCACTGCGCCAGGTGGTGGCCTACCCGCTGGGGCTGCCGCCGCAGGACAGCTCGATCAGGCAACTGCTCGACACCAGTTGCGGCCGGCAGGGGCTGCAGTATGTGCAGGCCATGTCCAGCAACCATGCGAATGCGCTGGTGAGCTTCGCGGCGGCGGGCGGCGGCAGCATCGCCTTCTATGGGGCGCTGTCGATCCGCACGCAGCTGAAGACGAAGGCGCTGGTCGCCATTCCGCTGAAGGACAGGGAGATGAACGAGCGCTACCTCGAGGTGGAGACGCTGGCCGGCCGGTCGCTGCCCGATGCAGGAAAGGCGTTCGTGCGATTCCTGACGGAGGCCATCCAGGAGACAGCCTGAACGGGCAGGGTGAGTGGACTTTTCTTGCGCTTACTTGCGTCGGCCGCGGGCAGCCGCCGGTGCCGAGGTCTGCGACGGCGGCGCCGCGCCGTCCACGCCCAGGCGGCCACCGCCGCCGAGGCCCTGGCCACGCACCGTCTGCGCCTTGTAGTTGCGCAGCGAACGGACCATCTGGTTGAAGGCGTCCATGAAGGCTGCGGCAATCACCTTGCCCTGCGGGGTGCGCGTGTAGCCGCCGATGCCGCCCGCAGCGGAAAGGCCGCCCAGGCCGGCAAAGCCCCCGAAGTCGGTCTTGGAGGCGCTGCCTTCGGCCGCCGCGACCTGCACGCCCGAACGGTTGTCGATCAGCGTCAGCAGCGCGCTGGCTTCCTTGGTCTGCAGGCTGGCGCCGAGGTTGGCGATGGCCCGGCCACGGCCGCCACCCACCAGGCCGCCGAGCGCRCCGCCGAKGCCGCCGGCRTCGCTGTTGCTGAACACGATCTCGGGCGACAGGCCGTAGTCGGARGCCACCATCTGGCCGCGGCCGAAGTTGCTGCCGCCKCGCATTTCGCCCGACTGCWKCAGCGCGCGTTCGCGCGTCATGGCGTTCATGCCGGCCGCGCCGCGCTCGACCACSAYGAAGCAGTTCGACTGCTGCACCAGCAAACGCAACAGATTGGCAGTAGGCGGCAGGCGGTATTCGCCGGTGAGGATGGTGTACCAGCCGGCATTGACGTTCTCGATCAGCGAGACCGTGCCGAGCGGCGAGTCGCAGCGTTCGAGCTGGCTGCTTTCACCGGAGGTGGCCGCACCGGCGGCGCTCCCGGTGGCCACGGTCTTGGCCGACTGGCTGCCCATTTGCATGTCCATGGTCTGGCAGCCGGAAAGAACCAGCAGGCCAGTGAGTGCGCCTGCGAGAGAGAGTTTGGAAAAAGCCATGTCCCGATCCATCGAGTAAAAAACAATGCGGCGCCTCCCCTGGGATGCGCCACTCGTCGGATACCGAAGATGGGACCGCATGGCCTGTACGGCCTCCCGATTCGTCGCGCCGCCAGCGACCGCGTGACGATACGGCCCGAGGCGCCGGCGTGCCAGTGCCGAAAGTCATGGTGTGCATGCGCACGTGGTGCGGGCGCCGCACCGGCACCCTCCGGCACGCGATCGTCAGGTCGTGTAGTCGCCGCTGGCTTCCGGCTGGAAGAGAACCGCGACGACGCGGGCGGTGTTCTCTTCGCCGCCCGGCGTGTGCCAGTGAGCCGTCGCACCGGCCTTCAGGCCGAGCAGCCCCATGCCGACGGGCGACAGCACCGAGATGAAGCCGGCGTTCGGCGCCGCGTCGGCGGGATAGCAGACGACCAGCTTGTGGCGGTGCCGCGTGGGCAGGTCTTCGATTTCCACCTGCGCGTACATCGTCACGATGTCCGCGGGCACCTCCCGCGATGGCAGAACGTCCGCCACATCCAGAAGGTCGGCGAGCGCCGGGGGAGGGTGACCGCCCGTCAATTTGTTGAGACGGACGAAGTCGAGTTCGGTGAGCGTGCGCTCCCCGTGAATCGTTGTTGCGAGCATGAATGAAGCACTCCAGTTGAACGCGCGGGCATGGTGCCCGGCGGTCTATGGTTTGCGCATCAACAAAGGAAGTAGCGGACCACCGGGCTCAGGAAAGTGCGGGCGTCTGTCGAATGACCGTCGCGATCGCCGCAGCGACATCCGCACGGCGGCCGCCTGCTGCCAGCGGCAGGGCTGCGCATGCAGAGTGTTTGCGGGACGGGGACGGGAGAGCCATGCCGTCCAGTGTAGAGGGGGCCGAACAGGGCCATCGGGCAATGGCCCCACTCGCTTTGCCGGTAAGGCCCGGGGAAGCAACCGGGTCGCTTCGGAAAGAGCGTCAGTCGGCCGCGAAGTACGGGGCGGGGTCGACGGCGTTGCCGTTCCTTCGCAGCTCGAAGTGCAGCTTGACGCGATCGGATTCGGTGCGGCCCATGCGGGCGATCACCTGGCCGCGTTTCACGGACTGCCCCTCCTTGACCAGCAGCTTGCTGTTGTGCGCATAGGCGGTGACGAAGCTCGCGTCGTGCTTGACCATGATGAGCTGGCCATAGCCACGCGGACCCACGGCCGAATAGACCACCTTGCCGTCGCGCGCAGCGATGACCGGGTCGCCTTCCGATCCTGCAAAGTCGAGCCCCTTGTTGTTGCGGCCATCGAAGCGCTGGATGACGGTGCCGGTCGATGGCCGCAGGAAGTTTCGTTCGGCCTTGGCCATTGGCCCAGGTGCCGGTGGCGGCGCCGGTTCGCTGCTTCGCGGACGGCGGTCCGGTGCGGGGCGGGAGGGCTCATGGCGGGCTGCCGGTGCGGGCTTGGAGCCTGCCGGCTTTCTTGCCGGTGGGGCCGGAGGCGGCTCCGTGGCGCAACCGACGAGCAAGATGCTCAGCACGCCGGAGGTGAGGGTCCGTGCGATTCGATGAGGGAGGAAATATCTGGAGACCGATGGCTGCTTGAAGTGCATGGTCTTGACTGTATTTCAATACTCCGGCCGACCTGCCGTGCAGCAATGGAAGCGCAACGACGCTAGCGCGGCCACCACGCGTACAGCACCGCCAGTCCCGCGGCCAGCCACAGCAGGACGATGAACGCGGCGCCGGCACGGCTTGTCGGTTTTTTCTTCTTCTCCCTCAGCCAGTCGTCGGCCTGGAGGCGGCATTCATCGAGCACATGCGCCGGCAGTGTTCTGACCGTCAGCCATATCAGCACCGGAAGCAGCAGAACGTCGTCGACATAGCCCAGCACGGGAATGAAATCGGGAATGAGATCGATGGGGCTCAGGGCGTAGGCCACGACAAGGACGCCCAGGGCCTTGGCGTACCAGGGTGTGGCCGGATGCTTGCTCGCGAACCACAGCGTCACGCCGTCGCGCTTGACGCGCGAGGCCCAGCTTCGAAGCTGTTCGAGAATGGTCATCTTCCATCGTCTGCCGGAGGGCCCGGCCGGCGCTACTGTGCCCCAAAAGGAAATGCCCCGCTACCTTTTGAGTAGCGGGGCATCCAGAGGCCTTGCGGCTTGTAGTGGCTCCTCGACCTGGGCTCGAACCAGGGACCTACGGATTAACAGTCCGGCGCTCTACCAACTGAGCTATCGAGGAACAAGCCTCAGATTATAGCGTGGTTTTTTGGGCCTTCTCAACACCCAGAAACTTTCGCACAAAAAACTTTCGCTCGCGTTGATCAGAGTGCAACGCTCAGCCCGAGACGCAGCGTGCGCGGCGCACCCGGGAAGAGATAGACGTGGCCGAACTGGTAGGGCGATTCCTTCCAGTAGCGGCGGTCGAACAGATTGTCGATCGCCAGCGTCCAGGTCGTGTTCGCGCCGCGCAGCTTGGTGTCGTAGCGCAGCACCGCATCGACGCGCGTCCACGACGGCAGCGTGACCGAGCCGTCGGACAGAACGTTGCGCCGGCCTTCATGCGAAAGCTGGCCCGCCAGTTCGAGGCCGGGCACCGATGCCAGGCGGTAGGCCGCCTGCGCGCGCAGCACCTGCTTGGGCACGTTGGTCGGCCACTGTCCGTTGCTCGCGGGTTCGACGATGCTGCCGCGGCGCTTGGCGTCCATCAGCGTCACGCTGCCGCCGAGGCGCCAGGGGCCTTCGGTCCATTGCGCGCCGGCCTCGAGGCCGCGGTGCACGGCGCGGCCGTCGTACTTTGCCTCGCACGGCGTGATGAGTAGGCGGTTGCAGGCGTCGAGGTTGGTCATGGGGCGCGTGATGTCGAACCATGCCAGCTGCCAGTTGAAGGTGTCGGTGCCGCCCTTGACGCCCAGCTCCCACTGGCGCGAACTCAGTGCGGGCAACGCCTGGCCGGCGTTGCTGTACTGGTCGCTCCTGTTCGGCACGACCTGCGACTCGACGCCCTTGCCCCAGCTCGCGTAGGCGAGCAGTCCGGGCTGGATGGCGTAGCTGGCGGCAATCCACGGCGTGGTCACGCCTTGCTTGTAGCCCGTCGGGTTCGAGCCGTCGTTGCCGATGCTGCTGCGATCGAGCCGCGTATGGCGCACGCCGAGCCAGGTGGTGAAGCGGTCGTTCCAGCGGATTGCATCCTGCACCGAGAGCTCGGTCGAACGCTCGTCGCGCTGGGTCTGCGGTGTGGTGGCGTCGGGGTTCGGCGGCACCACGGCCGTGGCCCAGACGTTGCCCGTGCCGGCGTAGTTGTAGGCCTGGTTCTGGAAGCGGTTGCGCACGCGGCTTTGCAGCAGGCCGAAGCCGAGCTCGTGCCGCACGCTGCCGGTCATCACGTTGCCCTTCAGGTTCAGGCTGCCGGCGGTCTGCGTGCGGCGCTCGTTCTCGCTGCGGAAGTCGTAGAAGTCGAAGGTGCCGTCGGAGCAGTAGCGGTCGAAGTTGCCTTCGGCGCCGCAGCCGAAGGCGTAGGCCAGCCGGTCGTCGGTCTTGAGCCGCTGCTGGCCGATCTGCGCGCTCCAGCGCCAGTCGGCGTTCAGTGCCTGGCTGAAGCGCACGGTGCCGGTCAGCGCCTTGAACACCGAGGGCTGCGACCACGGCTGGTTGTTGAGGTTGATGCGCGGATCGACCGGCGCGGGCAGCACATTGCCGAGCAGGCTGAAGCCGTTCTGGCTCGGCTGCGTCTTGCGGCTTTGCTCCACCTCGAGCTCCAGCACCGAGTCGCGCGTGAGGCGCCAGTCGGCCGCGAGCGAGAACAGGTTGCGGTTGCCGTCGAGGTTGTGCGTCAGCGGCTTGAGGTTTTCGCTCGCCACGTTGAGCCGGTAGCCGAACTGGCGGTTCTCGCCGAAGCGGCCGCCGAGGTCGAGCGCGCCGAGCACGCTGCCGCGGCTGCTGGTCTCGATGCGCACCGTGCGCAGGTCCTGTTCGGTGGGGCGCTTCACGACGTAGTTGACCAGCCCGCCCGGCGCGCTGGTGCCGGCCTGGATGCCGCTGGTGCCGCGCAGGATCTCGATGCGCTCCTTGTTGTCGAGCGGGATCGAGGTCTCGGCGCTGATCGGCAGGCCCTCGCGCCGGTAGTTGAAGCGGTTGTCGAGCACGAAGCCGCGCACCGTGAGGTAGTCCCAGTAGCCGGCGGCGTTGTAGGCGTCGGTGACCGAGGCGTCGAACTGCGTCAGGTCGGCGAGCCGGCGCGCACCGCTGGCGTTCAATTGCTTGCTGTCGATCACCGTGGCGGAGAGCGGCAGTTCGCGCAGGGGCACATCGCCGAAGCCGCTCACGTCGGCCGGCGGCGCGGTCGCGCCATCGGTGACGGTGATCGCCGGCAGCGAGGCCTGCTGCGCGTGCGCGCCGCAGGCGGCGGCAAGGAGCGTGGCGGCGATCGCGCGCGAGACGGCCGAAACGCGCGAAGCGGGCAAGAGCGGCCGGGCGGAGGAATGGGGAAAGCGTCGTGGCGTCATCGTGTTCAGTTGTCGGTGGCGGCGCTCATGGCCGTCATCCATTGGGCGGCCGTGGCCTCGGGATCATTGGCGGTGACCAGTGCGCGCACCACCGCGACGGAGCCGACGCCGGTGGCCAGCACCTCGGGCAGCCGCACCGCGTCGATGCCGCCGATGCCCACCTGCGGATAGCCGCGCAGCAGGCGTGCGTAGGCCGCGAGCCGGGCCACGCCCTGCGGCGCGGTCGCCATCTTCTTGAGCGTGGTCGGATAGACCGCGCCCATGGCGATGTAGCTCGGGCTCACCGCATCGGCGCGCACCATCTCGGCATAGCCGTGGGTGCTGACGCCCAGGCGCAGGCCGGAGGCGCGCAACTGCTGCAGCGCCTGCGGCGACRGGGCGTCGAGGTCTTCCTGGCCCAGGTGAATGCCATAGGCACCGGCGGCGATGGCGAGCTGCCAGTGGTCGTTGATGAAGAGCAGGGCGCCGGTGCCTTGCACGGCGTCGACGGCCGCCTGCACTTCGCGCTCGACGGCGGCTGCGTCGTCGGACTTGAAGCGCAACTGCACCGTCGGCACGCCGGCGCGGGCCATGCGGCCGACCCATTGCGCATCGGGCAGCACGGCGTAGAGGCCGAGCCGCTCGGGGCAGGGCGGAAACGCGTCGTCGCGCGATGCGGGCGGGAACGGCCGCATGCCGAAATCGGCGGGCGTGTCGGGCCACTGCGCGGCGTCGAAATTGCCGACGCGTTCGGTCTGCGCGTGCCAGGCGAGGGCGAGGCATTCGGCATCGATCTCGATGAAGCCAAGGGCGGTGCAAGCCTGCTTGGCACCGCGGTAGACGGCTTCGTCCGACGAAAAGGAGGTGGCACCCACCGCCGAAGCGGTGATGGCGCCGAAGCGCAGCCCATGGGCCGCGACGATGGCGTGGGCGATGGCGCGGGCGTCGTTCATGGTGCGTGGTGCCAGAAGGGCGTGCCGAGCACGGGGGTGCTGGGTTGCGCGGCGTCCTGCGCGGCCATGGCGCCGGCGCGGTAGGCGGCGCGGCCGGCCTGCACCGCATCGGCAAAGGCGCCGGCCATGGCGACGGGCTCCTGCGCCAGCGCGACGGCGGTGTTGAGCAGCACGCCGTCGTAGCCCCATTCCATGACCTGGCAGGCGTGCGACGGAAGTCCCAGGCCCGCATCGACCAGCATCGGCACCTTGAGCCGCTCGCGCAGCACCTGCAGCGCATAGGGGTTGACCGGCCCGCGGCCGCTGCCGATGGGCGCGGCCCACGGCATCACGGCCTGGCAGCCGACATCGACCAGCCGCTGGCACAGCACCAGGTCTTCGGTGCAATAGGGCAGCACCTTGAAGCCGTCGCGAATCAGTTGCGAGGCGGCGTCGACGAGGTTCAGCGTGTCGGGCTGCAGCGTGTAGTCGTCGCCGATCAGTTCGAGCTTGATCCAGGGCGTGTCGAACAGCTCGCGCGCCATCTGCGCGGTGGCGATCACTTCCTGCACGCTGTGGCAGCCGGCGGTGTTGGGCAGCACCGGCACGGCGAGCTGGCGCAGCAGCTCCCAGAAGCCGTTGCTCGTGTCGTTGCCGCCGGAACCCTGGCTGGCGGTCTGGCGGCGCAGCGAGGCGGTCAGCATCGCGGGTTTCGCGCGCTGGACGGCTGCCTCGAGCAGGTCGGGCGAAGGGTAGCGCGCCGTGCCGAGCAGCAGGCGGCTTTGAAAGGCCTGGCCGTAGAGAACCAGCGGGTCGTTCGTGTTCATGGGTGTTGTCTCCATCTTTTCTCAGCCGCCCGTCACGGGGCGGATCACTTCGATACGGTCGTCGGGCTGCAGCGCGCGCGCGGCGTAGGCCGAGCGCGGCACGAACTCGCGGTTCACCGCCACGGCAAAGGGCGGCACGGCCTCCAGCGCCGCCAGCGCGTCGGTCAGCGTGGCGCCGTCGGGCAGCGTGAAGGGCTTGTCGTTGATCAGGATGTTCATCGTCATGCGTCGGCGGTTGTCGTTGTCTCCATGCCGAAGCTCCGTGCGAGCGGGGAGTGGCCTTGCGTGAGCAGCTCCATCGCCGCGTCGAGCAGGGCCGGCGCGATCATGAAGCCGTGGCGGTAGAGGCCGTTGATCTGCAGCACGCGCGGCTGCGGCTGGCGGATGGCAGGCAGGTTGTCGGGCAGCGTGGGGCGGCACTGCGTGGCGATCTCGACGATGCGCGCCTCGGCAAAGCCGCTGTGCACGGCATAGGCCGCGCTCAGCAGCTCGAGCGTGGAGCGCACGCTGGCGGGCGACATGTCGTCCGACTCGATCTCGGTCGCGCCGATCACGAAGAGGTTGCCGGGCTTGGGCGCGATGTAGAGCGGGTAGCGCGGATGCACGAGCCGCGTGGGCCGCTGCAGCGCGACCTCGGGCGCATGCACGCGGATCACCTCGCCGCGCACGCCGCGCAGCGCGCTCCATTGCGGCCGGGCGCCGAGGCCGCGGCAGTCGATCACCCGGTCGGGCTGGCCCGGCGTGCCGGGCGAGAAGTCTGCCGGCGCGCGCGGCGACTGCCAGTGCAGCTTCACGCGGGCGCTGGCCTGCAGCGTGGCGAGCAGGGAGGCCAGCAGCGCACGGTTGTCGAGCTGGCCCTCGCCGGGAAGGAACAGCCCTTGTGCGAAGCGCTGGCCCAACGAAGGCTCCAGCGCGGCGATGCCCGCGCCGTCGAGCGTCTGCATCGGCGCGAGTTCGGGCACTTGTGCACCGGTGCGGGCCAGCACGCGCGCGAGCCGTGCGGCCTCGGCGGCGTCCTGCCGGTGCCAGAGCACCAGCGTGCCTTCGCGCTGGAAGAACACCGGCTGCGCCAGCGGTGCCAGCAGCTCGGGCCACCGCGACAGCGCGTGCTGGCCCATGCGCACGACGGACACCGGCGCCACGGCCGATTCGGCCAGCGGCGCGAGCATGGCTGCGGCCACACGTGCGGCTGCGCCTTCCGCTTCCGGACTGCCCGCCTCGAACAGCGAAACCTTGCAGCCCGCCTGTGCCAGCGTGACCGCGAGCAGGCGCCCCATGAGCCCCGCCCCGAGGATGGCCGCTGATTGAAATGGCACGCTCATGGCTTTGCTCCTTCCCCCGCTGGGGGAAGGTTGGGATGGGGGCAGCCAGAGCGCCCGATGGATACGCCGCGTGCCCCCACCCCAACCCTCCCCCGGAAGGGGAGGGAGCAAGGCAAGGCCAGTCGCCGATAATTTTCGGCATGACCCAAGGACCTTCCTCCGCGCCGCAAGCGCCCCTGCGCTACGCACGCGTGCTCTCCATCGCCGGCTCGGACAGCGGCGGCGGGGCCGGCATCCAGGCCGATCTCAAGACCTTCGCGGCCCTCGGCTGCTACGGCATGACGGCCATCACTGCGCTCACCGCGCAGAACACGCTCGGCGTCTCGGGCATCCATGGCGTGCCGCCGGCTTTCCTCAAGGCGCAGATCCAGGCGGTGGTCGAGGACATCGGCGTCGATGCGGTCAAGCTCGGCATGCTGCATGCGCCCGAGGTGGTCGAGGTGGTGGCCTGGGCCATCGACCACTACCGGCTGTCGAACGTGGTGCTCGACCCGGTGATGGTCGCCACCAGCGGCGATCGCCTGATCGCCTCCGAAACCGTCCAGGTGCTGGTGCGCGAGCTCTTCCCGCGCGCCGTGGTGGTCACGCCCAATCTCGACGAAGCCGCCTTGCTGATCGGCCATGCCATCGGCGGCATCGACGCACTCGATGGTGCGGCCGACGAACTGCTGGCGCTCGGCGCCAGGGCCGTGCTGCTCAAGGGCGGCCACCTGCCCGGCGACGACGTGGTCGACGTGCTGCTGCAGTCCGACGGCACCCGCAAGCGCCTGGCCTCGCAGCGCATCGCGAGCCGCAACCTGCACGGCACCGGCTGCACGCTGTCGTCCGCCATCGCGGCGCACCTGGCGCTGGGGCTCGGCTTGCCCGAAGCCGTTGAGCGCGCACGCGCCTATGTCGTCGGCGCCATGGCGGCCGGTGCGGATGTGCAGGTCGGGGCGGGACATGGTCCGCTCAACCACGGCTTTGCGCCAGTGCCGACGCACCGCCTGCCGGCGAAGGCCGGCTGAGCCAAGCCAGCACGAAGGTCGCGGCCAGCGTCGGCAGCGCCGAGCCGAACTGCGGCGCCCATTTGGCGAGGGCGTGGTAGGCCGCGATGCCCGCGATCCAGATCAGCGCAGCGCCCCAGTCGATCTGGCGCGTGCCGGCCACGGCGGCCTGGCCGCCGCCCAGCCGCCCGAGGATCACGCCATAGAGCGGCACGAACACCGAGCTCAGCAGCAGCAGGAAAGGTTCGAGCGTGTGCATGGGCAGCACCAGCGCGAGCGCAATGCACAGCGCGGCCAGCAGCAGGCCCCAGCGCTTCACGCTCCAGCGCGGCAGCAGGCTGTGCGTCGACACCGAGCCCGAATAGACATCGCCGTACGCGTTGTCGAGCTCGTCGATGAGGATGAGGCCCAGCGCCACCAGCCCGCCCTGTGCGAGCAGCAGCGCGGTGACGAGGCCCGTGCCCGGCTCGGCCACGCTCACCACCATCACGCCGAGGGCATAGCACCAGATGTTGGCGAGCGCGTAGCCCAGCCAGGTGCCGCTGAATGCACTGCCGAGACCCCCCGCGCTGCGCCTGCCGTGGCGGGCGTAGTCGGCCACCAGCGGCAGCCATGACACCGGCATGGCGATCACGAGATCGAGCGCGCCGAACATGCCCATGCTGCCGTCGCCCGGGCGCGCCCAGAAGGCGTCCAGCCCCTTGGCCTGGAGACGCGTCGCGAACTGCCAGGTGAGCCAGAGCAGGGAGAGCACGACCAGCGGCAGGCCGAAGCGGCTGACGAAGCGCCGCACCAGCCTGACCATCGAGCCCGCGAGCAGTGCCAGCAGCACCGCGCCCCACAGCAGCGTGGTCAAGACGCCGCCCCAGAAGGTGCCCAGCGATGCGCCGAAAGCCACCTGGCCGATGGCCTGCGTGCCCTCGCGCATGATCACCAGCTCGAAGGTGGTCCAGCCCACCAGTTGCACGATGTTGAGCAGCACCGGCAGCCGCGCGAAGGCGCAGCCGTAGGTGGCGTGCATCAGGCCGGCGCTTGCGAGACCGCTCTCGCAGCCCAGCCGCGCGGTCCAGGCCAGCAGGCCGGCGCCGAGGACGGAACCCAGCACGATGGCCAGCGCCGCATCGCGCGTGCCCACGGCCGGCACCAGGTAGGCGCCGATCTGCATCACCAGCAGCCCGACGCCCAGGCTGAACCAGAGCGAGGCATGGTCGTGCCAGCCGAACACGCGCCGGGACGCGGGCAACGGCGTCAGCGCCTCGTTGGCGGAAGGGGATCCGTTGTCGTCGTGTGCCATCCGTTTGCTCCAGTGCAAAAGGTTTGGCAGGTGGGCGGGGCTCCAGCAGCGCAGCCGTCACGCGAGACAACGTGACAGGCCGCCGGACCAGCTTCCCTGCGCGAGGATTACCTCAGTCAGGTTCAAAGGGACTCTCTCAGTCAGCCCCGGAACGGATTCCGGTTCGACACCCCTAGCGATGCACCCCAGCGAACTGCGGCGCAAGGCGATTTTATCCGGTGTCGGGCGGCGCAGGGGCGCAGCTGCCAAGGCCATGTCCAGGGCGGGCGAAAATCGATGCCGCAAGGCCGTATTCGACTCTGCGAACCGATGACCTGAATTTTTCGAACGCCCCCTTTGCCGCAGCGGCAGGGCTATGCTTTCCTTCCACAACAACAGATCCTCGAGAGAGGATGTCAAAAATGGATACAGGGCTTTCAGTGTTCGGTGGCCTTGCAGACTACTGGTGGGTGCTCCTCATCGTGGTGCTGGTTGCCAGTTTCAAATGGACTGTCCGTTTGTTCGGGGTCTACATCATTCCCGACGACCAGATCGGACTGGTC
Organism: Variovorax sp. P4_B10; assembly: GCF_056402375.1. Lineage (NCBI taxonomy): Bacteria > Pseudomonadati > Pseudomonadota > Betaproteobacteria > Burkholderiales > Comamonadaceae > Variovorax > Variovorax sp. P4_B10. Next base: position 15,032 of record NZ_JBFUHN010000060.1, read on the forward strand.
GTCAAGAAGTTCGCTCTCCTGGGCAAGCACCGCGAACTGCCGCCGGGCAAGATCGTGGCGCTGCAGGGAGAAGCCGGCATCCAGGCCGACACGCTGGCACCAGGCCTGCACTTCTGGCTCTGGCCGTGGCAGTACGACATCACCTTCCAACCGCTGTTCGTCGTTCCGCCGGGCAAGATCGGCATCGTCGAATCCTGCGACGGMAAGGCGCTGCCGGACGGCCGCATCATCGGCCGGCAGGTCGCGTGCGACAACTTCCAGGACGCGCGGGCTTTCCTGGAAGCAGAGGGCGAGCGCGGCGCGCAGATGGCCATCATTCCTCCGGGGTCGTGGCGCATCAACACGCTGGTGTTCACCGTCACCCAGGACGAGATGACCGTGGTGCCGCCCGGCAAGATCGGTGTCGTCGAAGCGCGCGACGGCAAGGCGCTGTCGGGTGGCCGCATCATCGGCAGTCACGTCGAGTGCGATTCCTTTCAGGATGCGCATGCGTTCATCGCCAACGGCGGCGAGCGCGGCCCGCAGATGTCGATCGTTCCGCAGGGACAGTACCGGATCAATCCGAAGCTGTTCAATGTGGAAATGGCCAATGTCACCGACATCCCGGACAACAAGGTCGGCATCGTCACGACCAAGGAAGGCCGGTCGCTCGAAACCGGCGAGATCGCCGGTGCGCAGGTGGCCAGCCACAACTCGTTCCAGGACCCGATGGCCTTCGTCCGGAACGGCGGCAACAAGGGGCTTCAGGAGCAGGTGCTCCTGGCCGGCCGGTACTTCATCAACCCCAAGTTCGCGGTCGTCGAGGCGGTGGACATCACCGAGGTGCCGATCGCATCGGTCGGCGTGGTCGTCGCGTTCATCGGCAAGGAAGGGCATGACGTCACCGGTGAGTCCTTCCGGCACGGGAACCTGGTGTCCAAGGGCGAGAAGGGCGTGTGGGTCGACGTGTACGACCCGGGCAAGTACCCCATCAACCCCTACACGCACAAGGTGCGCGTGGTGCCGACCGCGAACGTGGTGCTCAACTGGGCCACCGGCAAGACCGAGGCCCACAAGCTCGACGCCAACCTGTCGACGATCAAGGTGCGTTCTGCCGACGGCTTCACCTTCGACCTGGACGTGAGCCAGATCATTCACATTCCGCGCAACGACGCCCCCAAGGTGATCGCGCGTTTCGGCAGCATGGAGGCGCTCGTCACGCAGGTGCTGGAGCCGACCATCGGCAACTACTTTCGCAATGCGGCGCAAAACTCGGACGTCATCGACTTTCTCAAGAGCCGTTCCGTGCGCCAGCAGGAGGCCAAGGTCGCGATCGGTGCCGCGCTGGCCGACTACAACGTCGGTGCGGTCGAAACGCTCATCGGCGACATCGCGCCGCCGGAAGCCTTGATGAAGACCCTGACCGACCGCAAGATCGCCGAGCAGGAGCGGGTCACCTACGACACCCAGCGCCAGGCACAGGCGGTGCGTCAGGAGCTCGAACAGGCCAAGGCGCTGGCCGACACGCAGCCCAACGTGGTGGCGGCGGAGCGCAAGGTGGCGATCTCCAAGTTCGATGCCGATGCGGCGGTCAATGCGGCCAGCGGGCAGGCGCAGGCCAAGACCATCAACGCCGAGGCGGATGCGAAGGTCACGCGCCTGACCGGCGATGCGGAAGCGGCCAAGACCCTCGCGGTCGGCGGTGCGGAGGCAACGGTCATCAAGCAGAAGATCGATTCGATGGAATCCGGCAACTACGCGGTCGTGCAGGTGGCCGAAGCCCTGTCCAAGGCGGGTGTGAAGCTGGTGCCCGACATCGTCGCGGGGGGCGGGTCCGGTGCGGGCGGCGGCACACTGGTCGACGTTCTTCTGGGCGGCCTGATTCGCGACGGGATGCACAACAACGCGGCCCACAGGGCCGCTGCTGCCGCGGCGCCGAAGTCGACCGCCAGCTAGCAAAGCGCGTCAGAGCCTGCGCGCGAAGGCCTCCAGCCCGTCGATGGTGATCTGGATATGCCGCTCGAAGCTGCTGTCCAGCGGCAAGGTGGTGCCGTTGTCCCAGCGCACGATGAAGGCCTGGTTGGCCAGCAGCGGCAGGTTGCGCGTGAGCAYCGGATGGTCGAGCGGGCGGATGGTGTGGACGCGCTCGCGCAGTTCCTCGGCCCAGGCCTGGGTGTTGTCGGCGGGCAGGGGCGAGAACTCCATCGTCACGAAGCCCAGCATGGCCGCGATCACGCAGTTGTAGGCCTCGCGCAGCGATTCGCCCTCGAAGCCGGCCTCGACCAGCGCCGCGAGCACGCCTTCGACCAGTTCGGTCGGCAGGCTGCCGTTCGACACCAGCTGCGCGCCCAGCAGCTGCGCCACGTTCGGATGGCGGCGCACCGCGGCGCGGCAGCGGCGGAACAGCTCGGCGATCCATTCCTGCCATGTCAGCTGGCCCCTCGGCGGCGTGACCTCGGCCATCACGGTGGCGGCCACCTCGGCGAGCAGGGCTTCGCGGGTGCTGACATGCCAGTGCACCGTGGCCGGATAGACGCCGAGCTGCGCCGCGATCTCGCGCATGCTGAAAGCGCCCAGGCCGAACGCGTCGATGTGCGCCAGGGCGGCTTCGGCGATGCGCTGCTTCGACAGCGCGCCGCCGCCGGCGGGCCGGCCGGCGGTCCTGGGTTTGGGCTCGGGCTTGGGCGTGGTCTTCTTCATGGTTGCGGCCATTGTGCGGCGAAGAAATTGATTGTATAAATAATATTAATTGAGCATTGATCAATTAATCGAGCCGGAAGGCCGACTGTTCATCCTTTCAAGGACCGCTCCATGATCGACGCCGCCATCGACCAAGCCCTTGCCGGGGCCTATCAGCGCTTCACCGACGGCAACCCGGCCAGCCGGCGCCAGTTCGACGAGCAGGCGCGCTACATGCCGGGTGCCAACAGCCGCTCGGTGCTTTTCTACGCGCCGTTTCCGCTCACCATCGCCAAGGGCGAGGGCGCGGCACTGTGGGATGCCGACGGCCACCGCTACGCGGACTTCATCGCCGAGTACACGGCCGGCGTCTACGGCCACTCGGCGCCCGAGATCCGTGATGCGGTCATCGAGGCGATGAAGAGCGGCATCAATCTCACAGGGCACAATCTGCTCGAAGGGCGGCTCGCCAGGACCATCTGCGAGCGCTTTCCGCAGATCGAGCAACTGCGCTTCACCAATTCGGGCACCGAGGCGAACCTGATGGCGCTCACGGCCGCGCTGCGCTTCACGGGGCGGCGCAAGATCGTGGTGTTTTCGGGCGGCTACCACGGCGGCGTGCTGGGCTTCGGCGACAGGCCGTCGCCGACGACGGTGCCTTTCGACTTCCTCGTGCTGCCCTACAACGACGCGCAGCTTGCGAGCGAACAGATCCGGACGCACGGGCCGGAGATCGCCGCCATCCTGGTCGAGCCGATGCAGGGCGCGAGCGGTTGCATTCCGGGGCGCCTGGACTTTTTGAAGACGCTGCGCGATGGCGCCACGTGCGTCGGCGCGCTGCTGATCTTCGACGAGGTCATGACTTCGCGCCTCGCACCGCACGGCCTGGCCCACAAGCTCGGCATCCGGTCCGACCTCACCACGCTGGGCAAGTAYATCGGCGGCGGCATGTCCTTCGGCGCTTTCGGCGGGCGGGCGGATGTGATGGCGCTGTTCGACCCACGCACGGGGCCGCTCGCGCATTCGGGCACCTTCAACAACAACGTCATGACGATGGCGGCCGGGTATGCGGGCCTCACGAAGCTGTTCACCCCCGAGGCGGCCGGCGCGCTGGCCGCGCGCGGCGAGGCGATGCGTGCGCGGCTCGACGCGCTGTGCGCGAAGGAGGGCGTGGCCCTGCAGTTCACCGGCGTGGGTTCGTTGATGAATGCGCATTTCCTGAGCGGCGAGGTGCGGCGCGTGGACGATCTGGCGGTGGTCGATGGGCGCCTGCGCCAGCTGCTGTTCTTCCACCTGCTGAGCCAGGGCATCTACGCCTCGCCGCGCGGCTTCATCGTGCTGTCGCTGCCGTTGGTGGATGCGGACATCGACCGATTCGCCGCCGCCATCGGCAGCTTCATTGGCGAGTACGGCTCGCTGCTGCCTAGCGCGAAGTAACGCCAGCCACGCCCAGCAACTCGTGCAGCCGCGTGCTGGTGGTCGTGTACTGCAGCGGCACCGCCTTGCCCGGGAACACGATGGCGGTGGCGCCCCAGGCCGCCAGCGTGGCTTCGTGGAAGCCGCAGACGATGAGTTTCTTCTTGCCCGGGTAGGTGTTGATGTCGCCCACCGCGAACACGCCGCGTTCGCGGGTTTCGTATTTCTCGGTGTCGACCGGCACCTGCTTGCGCTCGAGTTCCAGGCCCCAGTCGGCAATCGGGCCGAGGCGCGGCGAGATGCCGAGGCAGGCGATCAGCGCGTCGAGCGGCAGATCGATGGTTGTCGCGTCGGGCGTGGTGATCTGCAATTGCTTGCCGTCGAAGGCGGTGGGCTGGCCGACCTTGAAGGCCAGCTTGCCCGCGGCCACGAGGGCGCGCATCGACGCAATGTTCGCTTCGTCGGCCTGGAAGCCGTCGCGCCGATGGACCAGCGTGACCTGCTTTGCCACGGACGTGAGCGCCATGGCGGTTTCGAGCGCGATGTCGTCGCCGCCATTCACCACTACCGTCTGTCCCGCAAAGCGGTCCAGCGACTCGGGGTGATAGAAAAGCGAGGTGCCTTCGAACTGCGCAATGCCTTCGAGCGCGATGCGCTTGGGCACGAAGGCGCCGACACCCGCCGCGATGAACACCGTCTTCGCCAGGAAGGCCGTGCCTGCCGAGGTCGTCAGCAGCAGGCGCTCGTCGGCTTGTCGCTCCAGCGTGGCGACTTGCTCGCCGAAGTGGAACTGCGGCTTGAACGGCGCGATCTGCTCCAGCAGCGATTGCGCGAGGCCGCGCCCGCTGGTGACTGGCGTGCCGGGAATGTCGTAGATCGGCTTGTCGCCATAGAGCGCCACGCACTGGCCGCCCGCGGCGGGCAGTGCATCGACGATGTGGCAGGAGATTTCAAGCAGGCCCAACTGGAAGGCCTGGAACAGCCCGACAGGGCCGGCACCGACGATCAATGCGTCGGTTTCGATGGGAGCGGCTGGGGTGCTCAGCGCACCAGCTCCCCGACCTTGTCCGTCTTGTCTTTCCACTCTTCGGCGTCAGGCAGCGCGGGCTTGCGCTTGGTGATGCTCTTCCAGCCGTCGGCCACGGCCAGCTCGGCGTTGATCTTGATGAAGGCCATCTGGTTGGCCGGGAGGTCTTCCTCGGCGTAGATCGCATTGACCGGGCATTCGGGGATGCAGACCGCGCAATCGATGCACTCGTCCGGGTCGATCACCAGCATGTTGGGACCTTCGCGGAAGCAGTCGACGGGGCAAACGTCCACGCAGTCGGTGTATTTGCAACGGATGCAGGCTTCGGAGACGACGTGGGTCATTTGTCTTTTAACGTCAGTTTGATCGGGGAAAACCCCAGATTTTAGGCCTTTGCGGCGGCAGGCTGCACGAGCACGGCAGCGGCGGTCTTGTGGGAGGCCGTATCGACCAGCACCAGCGAGCCCAATGCGCGCGATTGCGTGAAGGGCAGCACGGCCAGCGGCTGCTGCAGCGCGAGCACCACGTCGCCGATGGAATTGGCTTCCAGCTGTGTCGTGGGCTCCGATTCGAGCGTCGTGATGTTCACGCGATCGACGATGCGCGCCACCTTGGCCTTGACCCAGCGGTGGCCCTGCAGCGCCCAKTAGACGCGGCCGGCGACCAGCGGCTCGTCGTCGAGCCAGGCCACGGTGGCGGTGATTTCGCGCACCGGCTCGAAGGCGCCCGGCGCCAGCAGCCAGTCGCCGCGCGACACATCGACTTCGCGGTCGAGCACGATGCCGGCGCTGTGGCCCGCATGCACCGTCTTGGGCTGGCGCGTGTGGCTCAGCACCTGGGCAACGGTCGCGGTCTGGTTGCTCGGCAGCACGGTCACGCGCTGGCCGGGCTCCACATGGCCCGAGGCCACGCGGCCCCAGAACACGCGGCGGCCCTGCGAGGTGTCGGCCGAGGCCGAGAACTTCTCGACCCACTGCACCGGGAAGGCAAAGGGCACGGCCTCGTCCTGCACGGTGACCGGCAGCTCTTCGAGCAGCTCGAGCAGGCTCGGGCCTTCGTAGCCGACCCAGTCGGCGTGGCGCGTGGCCACGTTCCAGCCCTTGAGCGCGGAGATCGGCACGATGGCCGCGACCTGCACGCCGGCCGCCTCGGCAAAGGCGTTCAGCGCGGTCGAAATGCGTTCGAAAGCCAGGCCGGCGTCGTCGATGGCGTCGAGCTTGTTGATCGCGAACACGATCGACTGCACGCGCAGCAGGTGGCACAGCAGCGTGTGGCGACGCGTCTGCGGCAGCAGCTCACGCTTGACCACGGTGCCGTCTTCCACTTCGGCAGCCCAGGCCAGCTTGGTCGCATCGACCAGCACCACGGCGGCATCGGCGGCCGAGGCGGCGGTGACCATGTTGCGGGTGTACTGCTCATGGCCCGGCGCATCGCCGATGATGAACTTGCGCTTGGCGGTCGAAAAGTAGCGGTAGGCCACGTCGATCGTGATGCCCTGTTCGCGCTCGGCCGAGAGGCCGTCGGTCAGCAGGGCGAGGTCGGTTTCGCCGCCGCGCTGCACGCCGGCGAGCTGGTCCTGCAGAACCGTCTTGCTGTCGACCAGCAGGCGACCGATCAGCGTGCTCTTGCCGTCGTCGACAGAGCCGCAGGTGATGAAGCGCAGGGCGGTGCCGGTGTCGCCGTGCACGTCGGAAGCGATGGCAGGGGTTGCAGTCGTCGCGCTCATCAGAAGTAACCGTCTTTCTTGCGTTTTTCCATGGATGCTTCGGAGGTCATGTCGTCCATCCGGGTGGCGCCGCGTTCGCTGACGTCGACCGACAGGGTTTCGAGCACCACGTCGCCCGCATCGGCCGCGAGGCTCTCGACCGGGCAGGTGGTCGTGATGTCGCCCACGGTGCGGAAGCGCACGTCGCGCACCTGCACGGTTTCGCCGTCGCGCGGCGGGGTGAGATCGGTCACCGGCACCAGCAGGCCGCGGCGCTCGACCACCTCGCGCTTGTGCGTGTAGTAGATCGACGGCAGGCCGACGTGCTCGCGCTCGATGTATTGCCAGACGTCGAGCTCGGTCCAGTTCGAGATCGGGAACACGCGGAAGTGTTCGCCCGGCGCCAGGCGCGTGTTGAACAGCGTCCACAGCTCGGGGCGCTGGTCCTTGGGCTGCCATTGGCCGAAGCTGTCGCGGTGCGAAAAGATGCGCTCCTTGGCGCGCGCCTTTTCCTCGTCGCGGCGGGCGCCGCCGATCAGCGCGTCGAAGCGGAATTCTTCAATGGCTTCGAGCAGCGTCACCGACTGGTGCGCATTGCGCGATTCGCCGGGGTGCGCGAGGCGCACGGTGCCGCGCGCCATCGAGTCCTCGACGCTGCGCACGATCAGCTCGGCGCCCAGCTCCTTCGCGCGCTGGTCGCGGTAGGCCGTCACTTCGGGGAAGTTGTGGCCCGTGTCGATCATCAGCAGCGGGTAGGGAATGCGGCCGGCACCGAACGCCTTCTCCGCGCACTTCAGCAGCACCAGCGAATCCTTGCCGCCCGAGAACAGCAGGGTGGGGCGCTCGAAGGCGGCTGCCACTTCGCGCAGGATGAAGACGGTTTCTTCTTCCAGCGCATCGAGGTGCGTGTTGGACAGGCGCGCAGGAGAGTGCATGGGCGGCAGCAGCAGTTCGGTTTCGGTACGGGCGTTCATGGGGTGGTGTGCTGAATGCGAAGAAGCAGTGAGGCGTTGGCGCTCAGTGCGCGAGATGCAATCCGCACTCGCGGTTGTCTTCGCCTTTGGTCGGGTCCACGTAGTCGAAGTTGTTGGGCAAGCCGTGCGCCTCGCAGTATTCGTACAGCTCCTTGGACGACCAGTGCAGCAGCGGCGCGACCTTGATCAGGCCATCCGGATTGACGCTGACCGGGTCCATCTGCGCGCGCACGGCCGTGTCGGTGGCCCGGAGCGCGGTGAACCAGACCTTCGGTGCCGTCTCGCGCAGCGCGCGGGCAAAGGGCTCCAGCTTCACTTCTTCCGTGAAAGCGGCATGGCGCGGATCGTCGAGCGCCGGCGTCGGGCCCTCCACCGCTTCGCGATGCGCACGCGAGCGGCGTGGCAGGTAGATATGCAGGTCCAGGCCCAACTGCTTGGTCACCTCGTCGGCAAAACGGTAGGTGGCCTCGGTGTTGTAGCCGTTGTCCATCCAGATCACCGGAACATCCCGCTTTGCGCGCGTGACCATGTGCAGGATCACGGCCTCGAAAGGGCGGAAATTGGTGGTGATGATCGAAGGCTGGCCCAGGCCGATCGCCCAGTCCACCAGGCCCTCTGCGTTGCGGCCGAGTTCGGTGTTGATGCGTGCGAAGTCGATGTCCGTGGCGATGCTCATGTCGAAGGTTCCGATGCGTTCTCAGTTGCCGGCCGCGAAGTGCGGCGCGGTCTTTACCGCATCGCCCTGGTAGAAGGCGGCAAAGCGGTCGAACTGGCGCTGCGCGTCGGAGGCGTCCACGCCTTCTTTCAGCACGGCGCTCGAGAAGCCGGTGCGTTCCATCTGCACCAGCTGGTCGATCAGCACGTCGCCGGTGGCGCGGATGTCGCCCTTGAAGCCGAGGCGGCGGCGCAGCAGGAAGGCCTGGCTGTAGGCGCGGCCATCGGTGAACTTCGGAAAGTTCAGGTCGATGCGCTCGATGTCGGCCAGGCACACCTCGATGGCGAGCGGGTCGGCATCGTTGGCCAGCTGCAGCACCTTCGGGTCGCCGTCGTCGATATGTTCTTCGGCGGAAAGAATGTTCAGAGTCTTGTTCATGCTGCTTCCTCCACCTTGAAACGCGCACCGTTGGCTGCGGCCTTGAACGGGTCGGGCCCGACGCGGCGCAGCGTATCGATGAATGTCTCGCCCGACACGCGGGTATCGCGGTAGGTGGTGAGCACGGCCTCGATCACGCCCGGCACTTCGGCCGCCGAGAACGAGGGCCCCACGGCCTTGCCGGCCATCGGCGCGCCGCTGAGCGCGGAGCCGTCGGAGCCGCCCAGCGACACCTGGTACCACTCCTTGCCGTCCTTGTCGACGCCGAGGATGCCGATGTGGCCGCTGTGGTGGTGGCCGCACGAGTTGATGCAGCCGCTGATGTGCAGGTCGATCTCGCCCAGGTCGTCGAGCTCGTCGAGGTCTTGATAACGCTCGGTGATCGCTTCGGCGATGGGGATCGAACGCGCATTGGCCAGCGCGCAGAAGTCACCGCCGGGGCAGGCGATCATGTCGGTCAGCAGGTGCACGTTGGCGCTGGCAAGGCCTGCCGCGCGGGCAGCGAGCCACAGCGCATGCAGGTCTTCGGCATGCACCCAGGGCAGCACCACGTTCTGGTCGTGCGTGACGCGGGCTTCGCCGGCCGAGAAACGGTCGGCCAGCTGGGCGAGCGTGTCGAGCTGGTCGGCCGAGGCATCGCCGGGCGCCTGCTTCAGGCGCTTGAACGACAGCGTGACGGCGCGCAGCGCGGGGTTCTTGTGCGGCGCCACGTTGCGGGCCAGCCAGCGGGCGAATTGCACGTCGTCGGCGGCGTGGTTGCGCAGCTCGGCGTCGGTCTTCTCGGCGCTCTGCAGCACGCGGGTGGCGAGCGTCGGCGGCACGAAGGAGGCGGCCACGCGGTCGTACTCTTCCTGCGTGATGGTGTGCGGTGCGCCGTCGTGCTCGAGGATCTGCTTGTACTCGGCCTCGACGTCGTCGATGTAGCGCTGGCCTTCGGCCTTCACCAGGATCTTGATGCGCGCCTTGTAGATGTTGTCGCGGCGGCCATAGCGGTTGTAGACCCGGATCACCGCTTCGAGGTAATTCATGATCTGCTGCCAGGGCAGGAACTCGCGCAGCACGGTGCCGATGATGGGCGTGCGGCCCATGCCGCCGCCCACCTGCACGCGGAAGCCGACTTCGCCGGCCTCGTTCTTCACCACATGCAGGCCCACGTCGTGCCAGCCGGTGGCCGCACGGTCTTCGGTGGCGCCGGTGATGGCGATCTTGAACTTGCGCGGCAGGAATGCGAACTCGGGGTGCAGCGTGCTCCACTGGCGCATGATTTCCGCGAACGGACGCGGATCGGCGATTTCGTCGACGGCAATGCCGGCGCGCTCGTCGCTCGTGATGTTGCGGATGCAGTTGCCGCTGGTCTGGATGCCGTGCATGTCGACCGATGCCAGCAGGTCCATCACGTCGGCCGACTTGGCGAGCGGAATCCAGTTGTACTGGACGTTCTGGCGCGTCGAGAAGTGGGCGTAGTGGGTCGGCAGCTTGTGGGTGCCGAGCAGGCCCTGCGTTTCGAGCGCCTTCTTGTAGACCTCGGCCTCGGGCTCGTCGTACTCGCGGGCAATGCGGGCCAGCACGCGCAGCTGGCGGCTCGAAAGCTCGCCGTAGGGCACGGCGACGCGCAGCATCGGCGCGTAGCGCTGGACGTACCAGCCGTTTTGCAGGCGCAGGGGGCGGAACTCGTCTTCGTGCAGGCGGCCCTTTTGCCAGCGCTCGAGCTGGTCCCGGAATTGGGCGGCCCGTTGGTGGACGAACTGGCGATCGAATTCTGTGTATTGGTACATCGTGCGGTATGTCTTGAAAGTGCGGTGCGTCCAGCGCCCCAGCAAGAAGCCGAGATTCTGAAAGCGGGCCTTATGGAAACAAACTATTTTTTGGTTCGCGCTTTATGCGGATAAGCTTATTCACCAATGCCGACGCGGGTTTCCGGGCGGTTGGATGCTTATTCTGGATAAGGGCGAGGGGTGCCTGAACAGGCAAGGATAAGGCCCGAGGAGAGCCCGAGGCGCGCGTGGGACTTGTTCCCTCTCCCGCGTGCGGGAGAGAGTTAGGGTGAGGGCAGCGGCATGCCCATCCCCAGCCTCGCTAGCCCTCTCCCGGGGGGAGAGGGAGTAATACTTCAGCGCAGCATCGACGACATGGCCGAACAGCAGTTCAGCATGCGCACGGCGGCTTCCACGGTATCGGCGGTGAAGCGCAGGGTGACGCCGTCGAGGCGCTCGAAGGCCGGCCACTGGCAGAACAGGTCGGCCATCATCGGCGACTGGGTGCGCAGCGTGACCACTTGCGGGCCCTTGAAGACGAGCGGGCTTGCACCGGCGCGCGCAGCCAGCGCCTCGGCCACGCCAGCCCGGATCGCCTGGCGCGATTGCTCGGGCGAAAGCGACACGCCGCTGTTGAAGCCCGTGGCGCGCTTCGTCTGCACGAAGGTCGCATGCGGAAAGATCGGCCGGTTCTCGGTGATGAACACATCGTCGCCGCTGGCCATCACCACCGGCACGCCGTACTCGCCGGCCAGCGCGCCATAGAGCCCGGCCTCGCCCAGCTCCTGCTCGCCGAGCCGGATGCCGGCAAAGGCAAAGCTGTTGATCGTGTGCGCGAGGATGCCGCGTCCCTGCGCGCGCGAGTGGTAGCCCACCATGCAGACCGCCTCCACGCCTTCTTCCTCCACGCCCGCCACCATGCTCAGGTAGCGCGGCTTGCCCTGCACGACGCGGGCGCGTGGGTCGAGCACGTCGGGCGGCATGTTGCGAAAGCCGCCGTGCGAGTCGTTGACCAGCACCTCGGTGGCGCCGGCATCGAAGGCGCCGGCAATCGCCGCGCTGGCCTCGTGCGCCATCAGGAGGCGGGCGCGTTCGTACTCGGGGTTGCCCGGCCGCGCCTGCTCGTGGTGGTAGACGCCCGCAACGCCTTCGATGTCGGTGGAGATCAGGACTTTCATGGGAGGGTGTGCGGTTGCGCGAAAGAAGAAAGGGAAGAGAGCGGCAGCAGCTCCGAGAGTGCCGCCCGGTGGTTGCCGTCGCGGCCGGTGACAGCCGTGGCGCGCCAGAGCGCGTGAAGAATGGCCTGCTCGGTGCTGTCGGCCGCGGCCTGGAAGAGTCCGTCGAGCAGCCCGTCATGCACCATCGCGATGGTCGGCATCGGGCGGTCGACGCGGTCAGGCACGGTGTAGGCGGTGGAGAAGGCCAGCACGATGTCGCCGCTGCCGTGGCCGAAGACCGAGCCGGTGCGGGCCAGCCCTGCGCCTGCGCGCAGGGCCAGCCGGCGCAGCTGGCGCGCATCGAGCGGTGCATCGGTGGCGACGACGATGATGATCGAGCCTTTCTCCGGCTCCTTGCATTCGGCCGTGCTTTGCGCGGCCAATCGCTCGCCGACTGCGTGGCCGGCCAGAACCAGTTGCGGCTGGCGCCCGTAGTTCGCCAGCACCAGCGCGCCCACGGTATGCACGTCGCCGTCAGGCGCCGACACGCGGCGCGAGGCGCTGCCGATGCCGCCCTTGAGCTGGAAGCTCGACATCCCGCGCCCTGCGCCGACCGAGCCCTGCGCGAAGTCGGTGCTGGCGCTTTCGAGCGCATGCAGGTAGTCGGCCTCCGTCACGGCCAACCGCTGGATGTCGTTCAGAAAACCGTCGTTGCACTCGAAGACCAGCGGATTGACCGTGGGCAGCGAACGGCCGCTCTCGGGGTTGGCTGCCACGCAATGGCGGATCTGCGCCGTGGCGACCGTGCCGACCGAGAAGGTGTTGGTCAGCGCAATCGGCGTTTCGAGCACGCCGAGCTCGGCGAGCTGCACCAGCCCCACGCTCTTGCCGAAGCCGTTGAGCACCACGGCGGCGGCCGGCACCTTGTCGCGGAACGGATCGCCAGGGTGCGGCCGAACGACCGTCACGCCGGTTTGCACACCGCCGTCGTCCAGCGTCTGGTGRCCGACCATGACGCCTTCGACGTCGGTGATGGCGTTGCGTGCGCCCTGGAGCAGGTTGCCGATGTAGGGCAGGGTGATGGATGACATGAAGGAAGAACTACTGCCGGTCGATCTTCGGATCGAGCGCATCGCGCAGCGCGTCACCCAGCAGGTTGAAAGCGAGCACCGTGAAGAAGATGGCCAGGCTCGGGAACAGCGCCACGTGCGGCGAGGTGACCATGTCGGCGCGCGCCTCGTTGAGCATGGCACCCCATTCGGGCGTCGGCGGCTGCGCGCCCATGCCGAGGAACGACAGGCTGGCCGCCGTGATGATCGAGGTGCCCACGCGCATGGAGAAATACACCACGATCGACGAGATCGTGCCCGGCAGGATGTGCCGCACGATGATGGTCCAGTCCGACGCGCCGATGCTGCGCTCGGCCTCGATGTAGGTCTGCTGCTTGAGCACCAGCGTGTTGCCGCGCACGAGCCGGGCAAAGGCCGGCACGCTGAACACCGACACGGCCACCACCACGTTGGTCATGCTGCTGCCGAGGATGGCGACCACGCCCAGCGCGAGCAGGATGCCGGGGAAGGCGAACAGCACGTCGGAGATGCGCATCACGATGCGGTCCCACCAGCCCTCGTAGTAGCCGGCGAGCAGGCCGAAGGCCGTGCCGACGAAGCCGCCCACCAGCACCGACAGGAAGCCGGCGGCCAGCGAGATGCGCGTGCCCATCAGGATGCGGCTGAAGATGTCGCGCCCCAGCGGGTCGACGCCGAACCAGTGCGTGGCCGAGGGCCCGCTGTTCAGCATGTCGTAGTCGAAGAAATTCTCTGCGTCGAAGGGCACGATCCACGGTGCGAACACCGCGACGAACACCAGCAGCAGCACGAAGATCGCCGCGACGATGCCCACGGGCTGCTTCTTGAAGCGCCGCCAGCATTCGCCCCAGGGCGTGCGGACCTTGCCTGCGGTTTGCACCGCGGCGACGGGGGACAGTGGAACGATGGTTTCGGCAGGCACGCCGGTAGCTTGCGTCATGGCTGCTTGCTCACTTGTAGCGGATGGTCGGGTTGATGTAGCCATAGAGCACATCGACCACGAGGTTGATCAGGATGAATTCGAGCGAGAACAGCAGCACCAGCGTCTGGATGACGGGGTAGTCGCGCATCTGCACCGAGTCGACCAGCAGGCGGCCGAGGCCGGGCCAGTTGAACACCGCCTCGACCAGGATCGAGCCGCCCAGCAGGAAGCCGAACTGCAGGCCCATCATGGTGACGACCGGAATCAGCGCGTTGCGCAGCGTGTGCTTGAACACCACGCCATATTCGGCCACGCCCTTGGCGCGCGCGGTGCGAACGAAATCTTCCTGGATCACCTCGACGAACGACGCGCGCGTGAAGCGCGCCATCACGGCCGCCACGGCCGCGCCCAGCGTGATCGAGGGCAGGATGTAGTGCTTCCAGGTCGCGGCGCCCACCGTGGGCAGCCAGCCGAGCTGGACCGAGAAGATCTGCATCAGCAGCATGCCGAGTGCAAATGCGGGAAATGAGATGCCCGACACGGCCAGCGTCATGCCGAGCCGGTCGGGCCATTGGTTGCGGAACACGGCAGAGACGATGCCGATGCCCATGCCGAAAATCACCGCCCACACCATGCTGGTGATGGTCAGCATCACCGTCGGGAAGAAGCGCTCGGCAATCTCCGTCGACACCGCCCGCCGCGTGCGGATCGAGGTGCCGAAGTCGCCTTGCAGCATGTGGGTGAAGAAGCTCACGAACTGCTGCGGCAGCGGCTTGTCGAGCCCGAGCTCCTGGCGAACCATGGCCACGGTCTGCTCGTTGGCGTCCTGGCCGGCAGCAAGGCGCGCCGGGTCGCCGGGCAGCATGTGGACGAACAGGAACACCAGCACCGCCACGATGAGCAGCGTGGGGATCAGGCCCAACAGTCGTTTGAGAAAGTAATTCAGCATGGGGTGCGGGTGTCGCGAGCGGGCGATGGCGGGATGCCACCGCCCCTCGGACAGTCAGTCAGGGAACGAAGGACCGGCGATCAGTTCGACACGGAAATCGCATCGATGTTGATGTTGCCGTCAGGCATCACGAACACACCCGACAGGCGCTTGGCGTGCGCCGACAGGTTCTGCTCCGTGACCATCGGCACGCGCGGCAGGTCCTTGCGGATCTCGTCCTGTGCGGTCTTGTAGAGCGCGGTCCTTTCCTTTTCGTCGACCGTCACCAGCGCCTTGGCCAGCGCGTTGTCGACCACTTCGCTCTTGTAGAACGACATGTTGTTCAGCTTGGGCGCCCAGGCTTCCGAGGCGAACAGCGGGCGCAGGCCCCAGTCGGCTTCACCGGTCGACGACGACCAGCCCGTGTAGTACATGCGAACCTTCGCCGTCTTCGGATCGGGCCATGCATCCACCTGCTCCGTGCGCTGGCCCACTTCGAGCGCCTGCACCTGCAGCTTGATGCCGATCTGCGCGAGTTGCTGCTGCACGAACTGGATCGTCTTCTGCGAGGTCGTGTTGTTGTAGGCGCTCCACAACACCGACTCGAAGCCGTCGGGGTAGCCGGCTTCCTTCATCAGTTCCTTGGCCTTCTTCAGGTCGTAGGGAATCGGCGCCATCTTTTCGGCGTACTTCACGCCCTGCGGCACGATGCCCTGCGCGGGGAAGGCATAGCCGCCGAAGGCGACCTTGGCCAGCGCTTCCTTGTTGATGGCGTAGCCGATGGCCTCGCGCACCTTCGGGTTGTCGTAGGGCTTCTGCAGCATGTTGAATGCCAGGAAGCGCGTGATGATCGAGGGCGTGGCCACCACTTCGAGCTTGTCGGTCTTCTTCAGCAGGTCGGCCTGCTCATAGGGAATGGGATACGCGAAGTCGGCTTCGCCGGTCTGCAGCATCGCGGCGCGCGTGTTGTTCTCGAGCACCGGCTTCCACGACACGGTGTCGATCTTCGGATAGCCCTTTTTCCAGTAGCCGTCGAACTTCTTGGCCTTGACGGCTTCGGTCTGCTTCCACTCGACGAATTCGAACGGGCCGGTGCCCACGGGGTGGAAGGCGATGTCCTTGTTGCCCCACTTCTTCAGCGCGGTGGGCGAAATCATCGCGGCCGATGCATGGGCCAGCGAGTTGATGAAGGGGCCGAAGGGTTCCTTCAGCGTGATGCGCACCGTGGTGGGGTTCAGCGCCTCGACCTTGCCCACGCGGTTGAACTGGTTGTAGCGCAGCAGCTTGTTGTCCTGGTTCAGCACGCGGTCGAGCACGAACTTCACGGCCTCGGCGTTGAAGTCGGTGCCGTCGTGGAACTTGACGCCGCTGCGCAGCTTGATGGTGTAGACCAGGCCGTCCTTCGACACCTCGTAGCTCTCGGCGAGCACGTTCTGCACCTTCAGGTCCTTGTCGAACTGGAACAGGCCTTCATAGAAGGTCTTGGTCACCGCGGTGGTGATGGTGGTGTTGGTGTTGTACGGGTCCAGCGTTTCCGGCTGGTAGCCGATCGACAGCACCACGTCTTTTGCGGCCAATGCCGTGCCCGATGCAGCCAGCGCGGCCAGGCCCAGCAGTGCCGATGCCCATCGCAGGGAGGAAGAAGATTGCTTCATGGAAAGAACTCCAGTCGGTTCGAGGAAAAAAGCAGGAGGGCCTGCGGGTTGGAAAAATCGGTTGATCGATCAGAAGGCGCCACCGATGGCGTGCCGTGCAACGAAGTGCCCGGGCGCGACCTGCACCAGCGGCGGCACGTCGGGCTCGTCGCCGACCGCGCGGATCGGGCTGGGAATCTCGCCTTCGAGCAGCGCGCGTGGCTTGTGGCGGCGCGACGGGTCGGCCACCGGCACGGCCGCCATCAGCTTGCGGGTGTAGGCGTGCTGCGGTGCCTCGAACACCGCGCGGCGCGGGCCGATCTCGACGATCTGGCCGAGGTACATCACGGCCACGCGGTGGCTGATGCGTTCGACCACGGCCATGTCGTGCGAGATGAACAGGAAGGCCACGCCCAGCTCGCGCTGCAGGTCGAGCATCAAGTTGACGATCTGCGCCTGGATGGACACGTCGAGCGCCGAGACCGATTCGTCCGCCACCACGACCTTGGGATTCAGGGCCAGCGCGCGTGCGATTGCGATGCGCTGGCGCTGGCCGCCCGAGAACTCGTGCGGATAACGCTGCGCAACTTCAGGCGGCAGGCCGACCTTCTGCAGCAGCCAGTCGACGCGCTGCTGCGCCTCGGCGCCCTTGGCGATGTTGTGGATGAGCAGTGGCTCCATGATCGAGAAGCCCACCGTCACGCGCGGATCGAGCGAGGCGAACGGGTCCTGGAAGATGAACTGGATGTTGCGGCGCAAGGCCTGCAGTTCGCGCGTGGGCAGCTCGCGGATGTTCTTGCCGCCGAACTCGATGGCGCCGCTCTGGCTCTCGACCAGGCGCAGCAGCGAGCGGCCGGTGGTCGACTTGCCGCAGCCCGATTCGCCCACCAGCGCCAGCGTCTCGCCGGGGTAGAGGTCGAAGCTGATCTTCTCCACCGCATGCACGCGGCGCTTCACACGGCCGAACACGCCGCTGCGCACGTCGAAGCGGGTGACGAGGTCGCGCACGCGCAGGATCGGGCCGGCCTCTTCGCGCACGGTGGTCTGCGGCGTGGTGTTCGTGCACGGCACGGTCTCGGGGCTGCCTTCGGTGCGCAGCAGCTCGAATTTGGCCGGCAGGTCGGTGCCCTCCATCGCGCCCAGCTTCGGCACCGCCGACAGCAGCGCCCTGGTGTAGGGGTGTTTCGGCGCTGCGAACACGGTGTCGGAGCTGCCTTCTTCCACCTTGTCGCCGCGGTACATCACGAGCACCCGGTCGGCGATCTCGGCCACCACGCCCATGTCGTGCGTGATGAAGAGCACGCCCATGTGCATCTCCTTCTGCAGCTCGCGGATGAGCTGGAGGATCTGCGCCTGGATCGTCACATCGAGCGCGGTGGTGGGCTCGTCGGCAATCAGCAGCTGCGGCTTGCACGACAGCGCCATCGCGATCATCACGCGCTGGCGCATGCCGCCCGAGAGCTGGTGCGGAAAGCGGTCGAGCACGTTGCGCGCCTCGGGAATGCGCACCAGCTCCAGCATGCGCAGCGCCTCGGCGCGCGCGGCCGTGTTGCTCTTGCCCTGGTGGATGCGGATGGCCTCGGCGATCTGGTCGCCGGCGGTGAACACCGGGTTCAGCGAGGTCATCGGCTCCTGGAAGATCATCGCGATGTCCGCACCGCGGATGCTGCGCATCGTGGTGTCGCGCGCCTGCGCCAGGTCGAGCACCTCGCCATTGCGGCGGCGAAACGCCATGCTGCCGCCGAGGATGCGGCCGCCGCCGTGTTCCACCAGCCGCATCAGCGCGAGCGAGGTGACCGACTTGCCCGAGCCCGATTCGCCCACCACCGCGAGCGTTTCGCCATGGTCGACGTGGAAGGACAGGTTCTTGACGGCATCGACGGTGCGCTCGGAAGTCGAGAAGCGCACGGTGAGGTCGTCGACGGCGAGGACGCGGCCGTCCGGCAGGGCGAGGGCAGGGGTGGACATGGGAGTGCGAGAGAAAGAGGGCGCGTGCGTATCAGGCGAAGATGGCGGTCACGGGGGCTTCGTCGCCGCGCGCGTGGCCGCGGTACATGCCTTCGGTGTTGAAGGCGAGGCTCAGGTTGCCGTGGCGGTCGATGGCGATCAAGCCGCCCGTGCCGCCGATGGCGGGCAGCGACTGCTGCACGACCGCATGTGTTGCGGCTTCGAGCGTCGCGCCACCGTAGGCCATGCGGGCGCAGACGTCGTAGGCCGCCGCGACGCGGATGAACATTTCGCCGCTGCCGGTGCACGAGACCGCGGCGGTGCGGTCGTCGGCGTAGGTGCCGGCGCCGATCAGCGGCGAATCGCCGATGCGGCCGACGCGCTTGTTGGTCATGCCGCCGGTCGAGGTGGCTGCAGCGAGGTGGCCATGCATGTCGAGCGCGACCGCACCCACGGTGCCGAACTTCTTGTCTTCGTCGAGCGGCGGCGTCATCGCGGCGCCTTCGTGATCCACGACGACGCGGCCGGTGTCCCGCACGCGGTAGAGCTGCTGGCGGCGCGCCTCGGTGGAGAAGAAAAAGGGCTCGACCATTTCGAGCCCGCGATCGCGTGCGAAGGCTTCGGCACCCGCGCCGGCCAGCAGTACATGGGCACCATCTTCGAGCACGGCGCGCGCGGCGCGCACCGGGCGGCGGACGTGGTTCACACCGGCAATGGCGCCGGCGGCGAGCGTGGCGCCGTCCATCACGGCGGCATCGAGTTCGTGGGTTTCTTCGTGCGTGAAGACCGCGCCGTAGCCTGCGTTGAAGAGTGGGCAGTCTTCGAGCATCTCGACCGCGAGGCAGGTGGCGTCGAGCGCGGATGCGCCCTGGAGCAGCGCCGCCTGCGCGGCGCGCACGATGTTCTGCAGCGCGTCGTGGTAGGCCTGTGCCTGCGCTGCGTCGGTCGTGGCGGCGCTGATGGTGCCGGCACCGCCATGGATGGCGATGACGGGCGTGTCGTTCTTCATCGGGAAGCTTTCTTCTTTTTATCGAGGGTGCCGGCATTGGCGGCGGCACCGGCGGGCTGGGCGGAGACGTCGGCCCGCGCGGGGCCTTGCCCGCCATGCAGCCAGGGGCGCACGGCCTGCAGCACACGGCTGGCGGACTGGACTGCGCCGGGTGCGCGCAGCGCGACCGCGCTGGTCAGCGCTTCGATCAGCGCGAGCACGCTGGTTTCGCAGTTGGGGCGGTAGCTGGTTTCGGTCTGGCAGTAGAGCGCCACGTCGGCCAGCGGCGCGAGCGGTGAGCTGGGCCGGTCGGTCAGCGCCAGCACCGCGCAGCCCTGGCCGCGCGCGATCTGCGCCAGTGCCACGGTGTCGGTGAGGTAGCGCGGAAAGGTCAGCCCGATGAACAGGTCCTGCGGCCCGGCGTGCATCAGCGTGCGCGCGGCATGCGTGACGCCGCTGACGCTGGACAGCATTCGCACGTCGTTGCAGGAGCCATCGAGCCCGTGCTGCAGCAGGCCCGCCAGCCACGCGCTTGCGCCGAAGCCGGYGATGTAGATGGAGCGTGCCTTGCCGACGCGCTGCACGGCGGCCTCGCAGGCGGCGTAGTCCAGCGTCTGGCGCGTGGCTTCGATGTTGCGCCGGCTCTCGTCGAGGGCGGTGGCGAACACCTCGGCGACCGTGGTCGGATGCTCGAGGTTGCCGCGCAGCCGTTCCACTGGCGCCACCAGCGGCTCGAAGCCGCGCACGAGCTCGGCGCGGAAGGTGGCGTAGCCGTCGAAGTCCAGCGCGCGGGCAAAGCGGTTGGCCGTGGCGACCGAAACGCCCACTGCGGCGGCGAGTTCGTCGATGGGCAGCGTCGCGACCTGCAGCGGGTGTTCCAGAACGAAGTCGGCCACCTGCCGGTGCGAACGCGTCAGCCGCGGCAGCGCCTGGGCAATGCGTTGGGCCACGGTGGTGCCAGAGGTCTCGGCGTTGATGCTCATGAAAGGTGTAGCGTGCCCGAAAGTGTGCATTTCTTGAAAATCGGCTTACAAATATAAGTCAATTAAGAAAATTTTCTGTCATTTCTGATCGAGATTGCAAGGATCGGGCCAGGATTCAGGGTTTGTACCGATGATCCGGGTGTTCGCAACCCCGTTTCATCCCGCCGCGCGGTTACTCCCCGTCGAGCCGGTCCCGCCGCATGGCACGCCAGAGCGCGAGGTCGTAGGAAATCTTCAGAAGCCCGCATGCGATGAGCGGCAGCGAGATCCATCCGGCTGCGAACAGCGCGCCGCTGAGCGTCGGGCTGATGGCCGCGGCCAGGCTCCGCGGCACGGCGGTGAAGCTCGCTGCGGCGCTGCGTTCGGCCGGCGTCACGACCGCCATCACGTAGGCCGTTCGCGTGGGCACATCCATCGACGACAGAGCGCTGCGGATCATCAGCAGGCCCAGAGCGACCGGCAGGCTCGGCGCCAGCGCGGCCAGCACCAGGCAGACGTTGGCCGGCAGGTGCGTGAAGACCATGGTGTTGAGCAACCCGATGCGCCGGGCGACCCGCGGTGCGGCGAGCTGCGACGCCGCGCTGAGCAGGCCGGTCCAGAAGAAGAACACGCCAGCCTGGGTCAGCGAGAAGCCGAATCGCTCCAGCAGCCACAGCGACATCAGCGCGTTGACCGTCAGCCCGCCGGCAAACGCGTCGACGCTGAAGAGTGCCGCCAATCGCACCACGACGCGGCGCGAAGGTCCCAGGGGTGCCGGCGCGACAGGCGCGCTGTCCGCGTTGCCGGCGCCAGCGTGGGCTGGCAGGTTTCTATAGAGCCAGAAGACGATCAGCCCGATCGCCGCGTAGACCCCGAACATCCCGCGCAGCGCGTCGAGCCGCGCGAACTCGCTGTGCCGAACCAGCCAGTCCGGCACCGCCGCGGCCAGCGCACCCAAGGCTGCGCACAGGGCACCCAGGAGGCTGTAGCGTGCAAACAGCGCGGTTCGTGCATGGCCTTGTGCCGCGGCCGCCAGGCGGGCGTGCTCGAGGGGAAGAAACACGCTGACGTCGCCGGAACTGGGGTTGAGCGTGCCGACCAGCGCGACGACCAGCAACGGCCAGAACGAGGACAGGCCCGCAAAGCCCAGGCCGGTGGCGGCCATCAGCAAGGCCGCGCCGCGCAACAACCGTCCTCCTGCGAAGCGATACCCCCAGGCGCCGACCGCGAGCGTCGCGAGCGCCGAGCCCAGCATCGTCGCCGTGCTGACGATGCCTACCTCCAGCGTTCCGAGCCCGATCGACAGCAGGTAGGCCGGCAGCAGCACCGCCATGTATCCGTCCCCGAAGGCGCGAAGCCCCCGCGCGGCGAGCAAGGGCAAGGCGCCGGGATCGACCCCGGAGGGCAGCAGGCGCGCGAGACCCATGCGCAGGCGCGGCACGGAAGGGGTGCTCATCGCCGCCACCCGACCAGATCCGTCGGCATGGTGGGGAGGGGCGCAGAAAGCGCAGGCAGTGCGTCAGGCAGTACGGTGTCCACGGCTAGCTCCGTTGTGAGTCGCCAGCGCTTGGACGGGACACCGTCAATCTTTGCAGACCGGGAGGCTGTTTTCCCGGGAAGGGCATCGTAGCAGTCCCCTCGTCGTCATTCCAGCCTGCTGGAGCGCAGCCGCAGCGAGTTCGCAATGACGCTGACCGAAGAAAGCGCCATGGCGGCGGCTGCGACGACCGGCGAGAGCAGGATGCCGAAGAACGGATAGAGCACGCCAGCCGCGATGGGTATGCCGAGCACGTTGTAGCCGAAAGCGAACCAGAGGTTGAGGCGGATGTTGCGCATCGTTGCCCGCGACAACTGGCGCGCTTTCACGATCCCCATGAGGTCGCCATGCAGCAGGGTCACGCCCGCGCTCTCCATCGCCACGTCGGTTCCGGTCCCCATGGCGATGCCGACATCGGCCGCCGCGAGCGCCGGCGCATCGTTCACGCCGTCTCCCGCCATGGCGACCACGCGGCCTTCGGCCTTGAGGCGCTGCACCACGGCGGCCTTGTCCTCGGGAAGAACCTCGGCGACGACCTCCTCGATGCCCAGCTCCCGGCCGACCGCCTCGGCCGTGATCTTTCCATCGCCGGTCAGCATGACCACCCGGATGTTTTCCTGTCGGAGGGCGGCGATGGCTTGCGCGGTACTCGCCTTGACGGGGTCCGCGATGCCGACGAATCCGGCCAGCCGGCCATCGATGCCGACGAAGATGACCGTGGCCGCCTTGGCGCTTACGGCCTCGGCGGCTGCGGCCAGCGCGGCAACCTCGATGCCGCTCTCGGCGAGGAACTTTGCGCTTCCGCAAACCACCCGCAGGCCCTGCACCACCCCCACCACGCCTTTCCCGAGCGGCGAGTCGAAGTCGGCGACGGGCGAAAGCGCGAGCTTGCGCGCCAGCGCGTCCGCGACGATGGCCGCAGCCAGGGGGTGTTCGCTGGCTCTCTCGACGCTGGCGAGCTTCTGGAGGACATCGTCCGGGTCGAAGCCATCGGTGGTCTTCACCTCGACCACCTTGGGGCGCCCTTCGGTCAGCGTGCCGGTCTTGTCGACCACCAGCGTGTCGACCTTTTCCATGCGCTCCAGCGCCTCGGCGTCCCGGATGAGCACGCCGCCCTGTGCGCCGCGGCCGACGCCCACCATGATGGACATGGGCGTTGCCAGGCCCAGGGCGCACGGACAGGCGATGATGAGAACGGCAACCGCCCCGATGAGCGCATAGGAAAACGCCGGGCTCGGTCCCCACAGCAACCAGGCGGCAAAGGCGAGGGCGGCCACGGCGATGACGGCGGGCACGAACCAGCCGGCCACCTGGTCTGCCATGCGTTGGATCAGTGCCCGGCTGCGCTGGGCCGCGGCCACCATATGGACGATCTGCGAAAGCAAGGTGTCCGCGCCGACCTTCTCGGCGCGCATCACGAAGCCGCCGGTCTGGTTGAGCGTCCCGGCCGTCACTTTCGACCCCGGCACCTTGGCCACCGGCATCGGCTCTCCGGTGACCATCGATTCGTCGACGGTTCCCTTGCCATCGGTCAGTTCGCCGTCGACGGGCACCTTCTCGCCCGGCCGCACGCGCAGCAGCTCGCCCACCTGCACGGTTTCCAGCGCAACGCGCTCGTCGCTGCCGTCTGCCCTGACGCGCAACGCCTCCTTCGRCGCCAGGTCGAGCAGTGCGCGGATCGCGCCCGACGTCTTCTCCCTGGCCCTCAGTTCGAGCACCTGGCCGAGGAGCACCAGCACGGTGATGACCGCGGCGGCTTCGAAATAGATGGGCACCGCGCCGCCGGACGCCCTGAACTCGGGCGGGAAGGCTTGCGGCGCGAGCGTTCCGACGATGCTGTACACCCAGGCGACCCCGGTCCCCAGGGCGATGAGGCTGAACATGTTCAGGCTGCGATTCCTGACGGAGGCCCACGCCCGCACGAAGAAGGGCCAGCCGGCCCAGAGCACGACGGGCGTTCCGAACAGCAGCTGGATCCAGTTCGAGGCCTGCTGCCCGACGAGGTGATGGATGTCGGCCACATGCGCGCCCATCTCCAGCGCAAAGACCGGAACGGTCAGTGCCAGGCCCAGCCACAAGCGCCGTGTCATGTCGCGCAACTCGGGGCTTTCGCCTGCCTCGGCCGCAGCCACCACGGGTTCGAGCGCCATGCCGCAGATGGGGCAGTTCCCCGGGCCCGCCTGCCGCACCTGCGGGTGCATGGGACATGTGTACGCGGCGGGCTCCCCGCCTGCCCGCGGCGCGGCCACGGGCGGCGACGCCGGGTGGCCGGCGTGCGCTTCATGGCCGTGGTGCGCGTGGTGTTCCGTGGCGTCGGGCTTCCCGGCCGCTTGACTTCCTGGCGAGGTCTCGGACTTCATTGGCGTTCTCTCTTGCTCCGCTGTGCTGGCGTTGCAGTCTCTACCCTTCCACCGTGGGAAGGTCAAGCGCTGCGTTTCGCCCGCTTCGGCTTCAGGGCGGAACAAGAAGGAAATACGCCGTGCGCCGGGTTGTCCAGGGGGCCTAGGCGACCTTGATGTCGATGCGCCGCGGCTGGGCATGGGCCGCCTTGGGAATCCGCAGCTTCAGCACACCCTGCGCAAGCTCGGCCGTCACGTTTTGCGTGTCCAGCTCCTTGCTGAGCGTGAAGACGCGGCGGAAACGGCCCAGGCCAACCTCCGTATGGCTGGTCTTCAGCCCTTCCGGTATCGCGAGGGCAGACTCCGCTTCGATCGTCAGCGTCGCCGCTTCCACCTGGAGATTCAGCTTGTCCCGGCTGACGCCCGGAAGGTCGGCGTAGAGCGTGATGCCGCTCTCGTCCTCGATCACGTCGACCGGCGGCGTCAGCGCGGCGTCGCTGTAGTGGGAGCGTTCCTTCTGGGCATTCACGCCCGGCGCGGCTGCGCGCGCGGTCTGGATGTCGTTGCTCATGGCGGGTCTCCTTTCGTTTGTTCTCGTCACTGGATGGCGATCCGGCGCGCCTGCTCGGATGCCCGGCGCTGCACCCGGATGTGCAGAACGCCGTCGCGCAGCTTCGCCTCCACGGCGTCGGGGTCCGCGTCGTCGGGCAGCGTCATCACGCGCCGGAACGCGCCCTCGAAGCGCTCGTTGATGTGCACGGTTGCCTTGCTGTCTCCTGCCGGAGGCAACGCGCTCTTGCGCTCCCCGGCGATGGTCAGCAGGCCGCGCTCCAGGTTGACCTCGAGGGTCGAGGGCTCCACGCCGGGCGCGAAGGCATAGATTTCCAGGGCTCCCGGCGTGCTGCCCACGTTCAGCGCAGGAAAGCCGTTGCGGGCAAAGCCCCGGATGGTGGGAGACAGATCGAAGGCCTGCTGCACGTCGTGCTGCAGGCGAYCCATCTCGGCAAATATGTCGCGAGGAAAAAGAGAACGGTACATGGCGAAACCTCCTGTTGATCCAATGCAGCGCCGGGGGGGACCGGCGCTTCCAACGGGTGATTCAGGCGCCGAGACGGACAGTGCGAGGGGCTCGGCGCGTCGCGGCCCTAGTGCGGCCTGGCCGTGTCGCCGCGGTTTGCGGGAGGAGGCCCGGGCGGTTGGGCGTGCGCGGTGGTCTTGATCCGCGGCATCCGGAATCGCCAGCGCGGCGGGCGGGATTGCGGATAGCTGAACTTCGCCAATTCCTCGCGTCCCTTCTCGGTGATGGCCAGCACCTGGGCCGCTGTAGGGGAGCCCGACAGGGAGAGCGGGTCCGAGGGCGATGGCACCAGGGCGATGACGAGCCCTGCGGCCCGGAGCACCCTGACCTGGTCGATGTCCTCGGTGCGATGGAACGAGACAGGCAGGCGGGAGCCGGCGATTTGCGTGAGCAAGTTCATGGTCATTTCAGTACCTCCTTTTCGGTCGACCAATTTCCGACGGAGAAGAAGATAGACGCGGCCGAGGCCGATTTCAAGAGGGGAAGAGAGGGAGGAATGAGGACTGCGGCCTTGTCCGACATGTGTCCGCGGCAAAACGCAATGACGTTTCGGTGGGCCCGACCGCATGCTGCAGCGGTTGCCTCAACGCGAGATCCAAAAATGGCCAACGGCAGCGCTCCAGTCACGAACCAAGAACCTGCCCCAGACCTGAGCGGCCCCCTCAACCTCGGACTGGTCACGAACGCCGACTACCGGCTGATGATCGAATCGATTGCGGACTGCGCGATTTTCTTGCTCGACCCCGGCGGCATCGTGCTCAGCTGGAATGCGGGCGCAAAGCGACTCAAGGGCTACGAAGCCCACGAAGCGATCGGCCGCCACCTGTCCATCTTCTGTCCCCCCGAGTTGCTGGAAAAAAACCGGCCGCAGCACCAACTCGAGGTTGCAGCGGCATCGGGGCAGTTCCAGGAAGAAGGATGGAGGCTTCGCAAGGACGGAACGCGCTTCTGGTCCAGCGTGGTGATCACCCGCCTGACAGGCCCCGACGGAAAGCTGCGCGGCTTCTCGCAGATCACGCGTGACCTGTCGGATCGCCAGAAGCAGGACGATTTGCTGCGGGCCAGCGAAGAACGCTTCCGGCTGATGGTCGACGGCGTGAAGGACTACGCGATCTTCATGCTCGATCCCGGCGGCTATGTCGTGAGCTGGAACACGGGCGCGAGGGCCACCAAGGGCTACGAGGCGCATGAAATCATCGGCAAGCACTTCTCGCTCTTCTATCCACCGGAGGTGGTTGCCACGGGATTCCCCGCCAAGGAGTTGAGGGTGGCGCGCGAAGTCGGCCGCTTCGAGGACGAGGGCTGGCGTGTCCGGAAGGACGGCAGCCGATTCTGGGCGAGCGTGGTCATCACGGCGCTGTTCGACGAGACGGGGCGTCACCGCGGGTTTGCCAAGATCACGCGCGACCTGACCGAGCGCCGGCGCATCTCCACGCTCGAAGACGAGGGACGCCGCATCACGACCTTCCTGGCCATGCTCGGCCACGAGTTGCGCAACCCCCTGACGCCGATCTCCAACGCGGTGGCGATCATGGAGCGCCTGGGCCAGGGCGCCGACACCAAGACGCTGGCGCGGATGAGCAGCATCATCGCCCGCCAGCTCAAGCAGATCACGAGGCTGGTCGACGACCTTCTGGATGTCGGGCGCATCACCAGTGGAAAGATCCACCTCGAATCCAAGCCCGTGAAGCTTTCCGAGGTGATCGACGAAGCCCTCGAAATGCTCAAGCCGTCCGCCGATGCCAAGCATCACGCGCTTGTCTACCGCAGCCCGGCCGCCGACCTGTGGATCACCGGGGACCGTGCCCGCATGATCCAGGTGGTCTGCAACCTGCTCAACAACGCCATCAAGTTCACGCCGGACGGCGGCCGCATCGAGGTGCGGCTGCAGGAGGCCGGCCCCGACGTGGAGATCAGCGTCAACGACAACGGACCGGGCATCGCGCCCCTCCATCTGCCGCAGGTCTTCATGTTGTTCGCGCAGGGCGAACAGGAGATTTCCCGGCCCCAGGGCGGGTTGGGCCTCGGGCTGACGCTCGTGCAGCAACTGGTGACGCTCCACGGCGGCGACGTCAGCGCGTTCAGCAAGGGCCTGCCGGGCGAGGGCGCCGAATTCGTCATCCGCCTGCCGCGCGCTGCCGCGCCGCTGCAAAGGAAAAGGAACGAAGAGGGCGGGGCGAAGAAAGTGATTCTCGTGGTCGACGACAACGGGGACGCGGCGGAGACGATGTGTCTCCTCGTGGAGAGCCTGGGCTACCTGAGCCGGACAGCCTTCGACGGCCCGTCGGCACTCGAGGCGATCAAGGTCGAGCAGCCGGATGTCGTTCTACTGGACATCGGCTTGCCGGGCTTCAGCGGGGTCGAAGTGGCTCGGCGGGTCCGCCGGGAAATTGCCCATCCACCGACGCTGGTTGCGGTCACGGGCTTCGGACAGGCGTCGGACCGCGACGCGAGCCTGGCCGCCGGCTTCTACGCGCACCTGACCAAGCCGATCGACGCACATCAGCTGGAAAGCCTGCTCGAGCGGCTGCTTGGCAAACCCTGACTCGCAAAGCCCGACTCGCGACGAGGTTCAACTGCTGCGGCCAACAATGGGCCGACGGCGGGCCGGGCGGCCCGCCGCGTCATATTCGAAGGAGTAGCACTTTGGAATACCGTTACCTGGGCAGATCGGGCCTCAAGGTCCCCGTGTTGAGTTTTGGCACCGGCACCTTCGGCGGCAAGGGCGAGTTTTTCAGCGCCTGGGGCAGCACCGACGTGGCCGAGGCGCGCAAGCTGATCGACATCTGCATCGACGCGGGCGTCAACATGTTCGACAGCGCAGACATCTATTCGGACGGCGCCGCGGAGTCGGTGCTCGGCGAAGCCATCAAGGGCCGGCCGCGCGACCAGCTCATCCTCTCGACCAAGGCCACCTTCCAAAGCGGCGAAGGGCCGAACGAGGTGGGGTCGTCGCGCCACCATCTCGTGCAGGCGGTCGATGCGGCGCTCAGGCGGCTGGGCACCGACTACATCGACCTGTTCCAGCTGCACGCCTTCGATGCGGGCACGCCGGTGGAAGAAACCCTGTCCACACTCGACGACCTCGTGCGCGCGGGCAAGCTGCGCTATGTGGGCGCGTCGAACTTCTCGGGCTGGCACCTGATGAAGTCGCTGGCCGTGGCCGAGCGCTGCGGCTACCCGCGCCATGTGGCGYACCAGGCCTACTACTCGCTGGTGGGCCGCGAGTACGAGTGGGAGCTGATGCCGCTCGCGCAAGACCAGGGCGTGGGCGCCGTGGTCTGGAGCCCGCTGGGCTGGGGGCGGCTCACGGGCAAGATCCGCCGCGGCCAGCCGCTGCCCGCCAACAGCCGCCTGCACGTGACGGCCGACCAGGGTCCGCCGGTGCCCGACGAACTGCTGTACCGCGTGGTCGATGCGCTCGAAAAAGTCGGCGCCGAAACCGGCAAGACGGTGCCGCAGGTCGCGCTCAACTGGCTGTTGCAGCGGCCGACGGTGTCGAGCGTGGTCGTCGGCGCGCGCGACGAAACGCAGTTGCGCCAGAACCTCGGCGCGGTGGGCTGGAACCTCACGCCAGCGCAGGTCGCCGAGCTCGATGCGGCCAGCGCCACGACGCGGGCCTATCCCTACTGGCACCAGCAGGGCTTTCTCGAGCGCAACCCCAACCCGGTCTAGGGCCTAGGC
>NZ_JBFUHN010000061.1:0-43346 GCF_056402375.1 Variovorax sp. P4_B10
AGCTCGCAGTGATCGCCGTGGCTTGCGGACTTGCGCTGGCGCCGCCGCCTCCCACCGGCCAGCGCCGGGTGCTGCTGGACACGTCGATCGTGGGGTAGAGGCCGCCATTGGCCTGCTCCACGTCCTGGCGAGCGGCCTGCCAGTTCGCCAAGGCCTCCTTCACCCGTGGACCGCGGCGAACAGCCAGTTCGACCGACTCCTTCAGTGCCGCAAGACCCGATGACGGAGGGCGCTCCGACGCGGCGACAGCAAGAGATGGCACAGGAACTGCAGCCTCGTTTTTTTCCGCTCTGGCCGAGCTCACCGCACTCAGCATCAATACGGCCACACTCAATGGCGCGGCCAGTCTTCCCGTGGATCTCATGAGGCGTTTTCCGCAGCGATGTCCGAACCTGTGGTCTTTACCGTTCACGCATTGCTTCCTGTGCCTTGAATACAGGCTTGAGCAGGTAATCGAGAACGCTCTTGTGTCCGGTCAGGATCTCGACGCTTGCGGTCATGCCGGGGATGATCTCCAGCGACATGTCGTTGCGTTTGAGGGTGGCTGTTTTCGTCCGGACGAGCAGGCGGTAGTACGCAGAGTCCTCGGGGCTCGCCACGGTCCTCTTCTCGTCCTTGAATGTGTCCGGACTGACATGCTCGATGGTCCCCTCGAGCCCGCCGTAGATACCGAAGTCGTAGGCGGAAATCTTCACCGTGGCTGGCAGACCGGGGCGCAGGAATGCGACATCGGAGGGCTTGATCCTGGCCTCCACCAGGAGCTGGTCTTCCAACGGAACGATCTCCATGATGTCCGTGCCTGCCTGGATGATTCCTCCGATCGTGGTGACGCGAATGTTCTTCACCGTGCCACGCAAGGGAGCCCTGACGGTCGTGCGCTCGACGACATCCTGGCGTCCCACCACGTTCTCGCCGACCTGCGCGAGTTCGCCCTCGACCTTGCTCAGCTCGGTATTCGCATCGGACCTGTACTTGTTTTCCCGGTCTGCGATCTGCGCCCGGAGGTCGTTGGCCTGGCGCCGAAGCTTGAGAAGCTCGATCTCGGAAACCAGTCCTTTGGCGGACAGCGGCTCCGTGATCGATATTTCCCGTTCGGCAAGCGCAAGACTGCGACGCAGCGCGTCCCCCCCTTGAACAAGCGCGTGCTTGCGAGCGTTGAATGCCTCGGTTTCGGTGGCGACGATGTCTGGCGATTCCCGAACATCGTCGGGAAACTTCAAGGGCCGACCAAACGCTTCTGCACGCAGGCGTGTTGCGGCACCCTTGAGGGCAAGAAGCTTGGAGACGCCCTCGCGGTAGACCGCGTTCGCCTTGGCGCCATCGATGCGGAGAAGAACCTGCCCCTTTTCGACAACATCGCCCTCCTTGACCTCCATCTCCGAGAGAATTCCGCCCTCGAGGTTCTGGATGACTTGCTCGCGGCTTGTCGATATCACCCGCCCCTGGCCGACAGTGATTTCCTCCAGGACAGCGAACTTTGCCCAGATCAGCGCAACGCCCACAATCGCCGCGGTGATCCAGAGCATCAGGCTTGCGCCGTGCGTCGAATGGGCGACCATGGCCGAATGCAGGTGGCCCATGTACGCGAGGTCAACGCTACGCAACGGCCGTTGTGCACGCTTGCCTTCAGGACCGGAGCGCGTCATTTCTCGGCCCTTGCTGGTTGCAGCCCATCGGCAGGCATCGGGCTGGCAGCCAGCGCCGCCAGGACCCTGTCCCTGGGACCATCCGCGACCACCCTGCCGCCATCCACAACGATCACGCGCGATACAAGGCCCAGCATTGCGCGGCGATGGGTCGCTACAACCATCGTTCGTCCGGCCAGCAAGGGACGAAGCCCAGCGATGAACATCGACTCCGTGGCGGTGTCCATGGAGCCCGTTGGCTCGTCGAAAAGCATGGCGGCCGGTGAAGACAGCAGGCACCTCGCCAAGGTGACCAACTGCTTTTGCCCCCCGGAGAGACCTTCGCCACGTTCGCCCACGGGCATGTCGAAACCAAGCGGGTGCCGGGCTGCCACCCGATCCAATCCCGTCATTCGGGCGACGCTCAAGAGTTCCTCGTCCGTCGCACGCGGACTGGCAAGCATGATGTTGTCGCGCAAGGTTCCGTAGAAGAGACGGGCTTCCTGCTCGACGTAGGCCAGGTTCCGCCGAACATCGGCAGGTTCGATTTGCTGGATATCGACACCGTCCAGGAGGACCTGTCCGCGCAGAGGCCGGTACAACCCTGCGGCTACTTTGAGCAAGGTGCTTTTTCCGCTACCGACGCGCCCGAGAACGGCCACTCGCTCACCGGCTTCGATCCTCAGGCTCACACCTTCCATGACAGCCTGCTGCTGACCGGGGTAGGCAAACCAGAGATCGGCGCAGACGAGGGCTCCGCTCAACCGCGGTCGATTCAGGTACGCCCGATGCGGCTCGCGTTCGACAGGCGCGCGCATCAGTGCGTCCAGCGCCCTGAATGCAGCCCTGGCCGACTGGTAGCGCACGGCAAGAGTCGCCGCCTGCCCCAGGGGTCCCAGTGCGCGCCCTCCCAGCATGACCGCAGCAATCAGGGCACCCATGGAGAGTTGACCGCTGTGGATGAGATAGACGCCCCAGACGACCATCACGACCGTTGCAACCTGCTGGGTAAAAACAACGTAGTTCATGGCCAGTCCGGACAGGAAGCGCGACTTCGTTGCAGTCTGGGCGCCATGGGCGCTGGCATCCTCCCAACGCTTCTGCATGAATCCTTCGGCGTTGTTGGCCTTCAGCGTAGCCAGGCCTTCAACGGCCTCGATGAGAACGCCATGCTTGACCGAAGATTCGCGCAGGTTCTCCCGCATGATCCTGGACAGCGGCCATTGAACGARCAAGCCGGCGCCCGCCACGAGCGGCACTGCGGCGACAGGCACCCAGACGAGAGGGCCGGCGACCAGCGCAATGACGAACAGGAAGAGCGCGACAAAAGGCAGGTCGGTCAGCGCGGCCAATGTTGCCGACGCGGCAAAATCCCGAACAGTCTCGAATTCACGAAGCAGATTGGCAAATGCGCCGCTCGAGGCCGGCCGCTGCTCCAGGCGAAGCGCCATGGTTTGCCGGAACAGGGCCGCGCCGAGGATGAGATCCGCCTTCTTGCCGGCCGTATCGATGAACCAGGCGCGAAGACAACGCATGGCGAATTCGAAAACCATCGCAACCACTGCGCCGATGCCCAGCACCCACAGCGTTGCATACGCCTGGTTGGGCACCACCCGGTCGTAGACGTTCATGATGAAGAACGTCCCTGCAAGCGCCAGCAGGTTGACGAGAACCGCCGCGACCACCGTTTCGCCGTAGTACCGGCGAAACCGCCACAACGTGCCCCAGAACCAGCTTTGATCTGCCTTCGGCACAGGAACGCCGGCGCGTTCGTCGTTTCCTGCCTTCTTCCGCAGGAAAACGCATTGGCCGATGTACCGTGCCAACAGGTCGCCGGAAGATATCCAGGCCAATTCCTCGTCGGAATCGGGAACCATGACTTCGCAGGAATTGCCATCTTCGGCAATCCGGCAAAGAACACACGCGCGCCCGTCGTCCAGGAGCAGGACCGCTGGAAGCATGAAGGGATGAATTTCCTTCAATTTCCGCTCGATAAGAAGAGCCGAAAAACCGATCTGCTGGGCAGCGCGGATCAACATGTCGGGTGTCGCTGCGCCGGCATACCTTGGCAACCCGGCCCGTATTGCAGCAATGCTCCGTGGCGCCCCTGCATGCTTCGCCACGAACGCCAGGCACTCGATCAAGTCGTCCCGGGCGTTTGCCTCACGCGACGGATCAATGTTTACAGTTGGCTGGCTTTGATTCATGGCAGCGGGAGGACCCAACAGATAGTTACCAAAAGATGACTTAAGACTTAATGTCATCGCGGCGTGGACCATTTGCTAGATGCCAAAGGGCTCGTGCCAAATGGCACCTGTCTTTTGAACCTCCGGCCGCCCTCTCCTGCAGTAACCTGCATCCATTTCCCAATGCAAAAGGCCCGATGCCCTGCGATCAAGGCCATCGCTTTTCGTGAAAAGGACTGGTTATGAATTTGTCGGCATCTGGCGGACTCGTCCGGCCGGAACACCAATGGCGGCTGGYAGCCCACCGAAGGACCCTGCCCCTCCTGGTCCTGGTGTTGCTGTACTACGCCAACCTCAACTGGGGCAATGTGACGGGATGGTTCAACGCCGCTTTTGCCCTTTTTTCAGCGCTTCTTTGGGTTGCGGCGCTGCGCTGGCCGGTGCAGAGCGTTCTGTTCACCGATTTCGCGATCACGGCGATCATCTGGATTGGTATTGCCAAAAGCATTGCGCTTCTTTTTCTGGCCGACGGGCAAGAGGCATTGGCATCGTTTCGGCATCTGCTTTTTTGGACGCCCCTTGTCACGGTCTTCTGGGCACTGGCCTTTTCCGGCAACCTTTGGATCGTGTCGATCCTGTTTTTTTCTCTTGTTTCCGTTTTTCTGGGTGCCGATCAGCTGCTGCTCCAAAAACTCGGCACCGGCTTGTTTCAGCAGATGCTGATTCCGACGCTGCTGCAGGGACTGATGGCGTTTTCCCTGGTTTCGATCTTCGCGTACACGGTTCTCCGAATGGCGTTGTCCGAGGACGATCGAAAARAAATTGCAGACGAATTCATGGTGGATGAACTGACCGGATTACCCAACCACGCGGCATTCGACGCCGACTTGATCAGACAGGCAAAGATCGCGCGGCATTCCCTGGCGCCATTGGCCATTGCCGTGATTCGTGTCGAGGCATTGAGCCGGATCCATCGCGACTTGGGGGAAGACGCCGGCGAGGAGGTCATGATGGAAAGCGCGAAAGCGCTGAGGGATGCTTTTTCCGAAGCCGACCTTGTGGCACGGTGGAACGCGAACACATTCGCGGTCGTGATGCCGCATCTCGAGCTCGATGCTGCAAGAGTCATCGTCGACGCAGCTTGCCGTGACGCGGCTGCGCGTGTTTCAAAGCTGTATGGCCCACCGGCCCTGGCGGCTGGCGTGACAGGCGTGAGCCCGAATGAAACTGCCGAGGCGGCAATGCTGCGCTTGAACTCGACGACCGATCGCACCTATTGACGTCACAGTAGTAGCATAGTTCGCATCAAGAGGCTTGGGGAAACGGCAAGGCAAGGAATTGCCCAGCCATGAATAGCGCGGTGCGCAATGCTGGAGTCAAGGTGGCTGTCAAATTGTTGTTGGTTGAAGATCACGCCATCGTGCGGCAGGGTCTTCGTATTGCTCTGGCCTCCATTGGCGGTGTGGAAACCACCATCCTCGAAGCGGCCGCCCTCGACGCGGCAATCCTGTTGGCGGCTGAACATCCGGACATCGACCTTGTCCTGCTTGACCTGAATCTGCCTGGCAGCGAAGCCGTCGATCCATTGATCTCGTTTCGGCAGAAGCACCCTGACCTGCCGGTCTTGGTTTTCTCGGCGCAAAACGATCCGCAGGTGATTCGCCAGACGTTCTTGCAGGGAGCGTCGGGATACGCATCGAAGGCCATGCAGACCGAACTCCTCAAGCATGCGGTGCAGATCATTCTCGATGGGGGGATCTACCTGCCCCCTGAACTTCTGACGGAACATCTTGCGCAAAGTCCCCCGGCAACGACATCAGCCCCCCAAGCAGGCGCCGCTGCTCTACGTGGGGCCGATCGAGCGGAAGTGCGCTTGCAGTCGAGGCAGCGCGACGTGCTGCTCTTGTTGCTGGACGGATTGTCGAACAAGGAAATCAGCCAGCGCCTGGGCCTGTCCGTGGGAACGACAA
Source organism: Variovorax sp. P4_B10 (assembly GCF_056402375.1). Lineage (NCBI taxonomy): Bacteria > Pseudomonadati > Pseudomonadota > Betaproteobacteria > Burkholderiales > Comamonadaceae > Variovorax > Variovorax sp. P4_B10. Next base: position 5,782 of record NZ_JBFUHN010000061.1, read on the forward strand.
AGAACCACATGGCCAATCTCTTGCGGCTGTTCGACGTCGGTTCGCGCAGCCAGCTGATTTGCTTGCTGCGCAGCAAGCCCGAACTTTTCGATGCCTGACGCTGCCGGTACATCGGGCCAAGGCAACGGCCAAAATTGCGGCGGTACACGTGTCCGCGCGGCCTCTTCAGCCCTGTCGCCTTCGGTGCGGCGCATGGTCCTGATAGACCGGGCCATCATGGACCACCAGTTGGAGGCCATGCTGACAGCATGCGCATTGCTGACGGGGCTGTTTCTTGTTCTTCTGATGTGGAATGCGGCCGACAGGCGGTGGTTGTCCGCATGGTTCGGCGCTTACCTTCTGCTGACAAGCAGCCAGTTTTTCCGCATGTTCGCAAAGCGCGGTTTCGCGCCAAAGACGACGCGGGAAGCCGAGCGCTCACTGAGAATCCGGCTCCTTTACAACATCGCTCATGGCACCGCATGGGCGTGTGCATCCGTACTTTTCTTCGATGCCAGATCCTCGAACAGTCTATGGATCTTGTTGAGTTGCCTGGGTGTCATTTGCAGCGGAGGCCTGCTGCTTTCGATGATCAGCGTGTGGCAATACCTCGCCCTCCTGTTGCCATCGATGCTGACCGTTCAGGCGCTCTTGCTGCACTACGGCGCCGGCGGCGGTCTTGTCATCGCCATCCCCGTCATCACGGCGCTCCTGGCCGTCCTGAGCAAGATCCTCAATGAAAGAATGTCCCGCTTTCTCGACTCCCGCTACCGCGAAGCCGAACAGGTCGGGGAACTCAAACAGCGGTTCTCCAGCCTTGCGCAAAACCTCGAAGTCAAAACCCGCTTCGTCTCCGTCGTGAGCCATGATTTACGGCAACCCGTTCATGCGATGGGATTGCTGGCTCATGAGCTGGACAAACACATAGCGGATGCGCAAGGACGGTCGTTGTTGTCTGGAATCGTCAGCGCGATCAATTCACTTCAACATTCCTTTGAATCACTGCTGGACTTGACCCGGCTGGAGTCGAATGCAACCAGGCCGCGGATCGCGCGGGTTTCATTGCAGGCGGTTTTCGATCGTCTGGAAAGCGAGTTCGCCCCGCAGGCTCGGCAGCACGGGATCTTTCTCAGGTTTGCGCCGACCCGGCTGGTGACCTACAGCGATGCCAACATGCTTCATTGCGTGCTCGGCAACTTCATCTCCAATGCGCTGAGCCACTGTCCTGAAAGCCGGGTCGTCGTGGGTTGTCGACGCGCCGGAGAGCATGTGGACATGCTCGTGCTGGATACCGGTCCCGGCATACCAGAGGCCGAGCGTCCGGAGATTTTCTTGCCCTTCCATCGTCTGGCAACGCCTGCCGGGCTCACCGACAACACAGGACATGCTGGGCTCGGATTGGCCATCGCGAAGCGGACCGCCGAAGCACTGGGCTGCCAGATCGGTGTGCGATCGAATCTTGGAAGAGGCAGTTGTTTTTGGCTGAGAGTGCCACGCGCCGATATCTCGGCGGTGGGCCCGGCCAAGCTTGCGACTTTGTCCCAACGACCCAGCGCAGAGGATGTGCTCTGGGGTTGCCGGATTGCGGTTCTCGACGACGATCCATTGGTCCGGAGCCAGACCGTCACGCTCTTTGAGAATTGGGGCTGCCGCGTGAACTCGAGTTCGGGCGCGGCCGACTTCCTGCGAGAAAACAGCCCGCCGCAACCTCCTCCGGATCTCGCGGTCGTCGACTACCAGTTAGGGGCTGGAGAAATGGATGGCATCAGCGCGGTGCTGGRACTACGGAACCGGTTGGCTCGAAGTATTCCTGCCCTGGTTGTCAGCGCCGATACATCAGTGGCTGCGGGCCTGGCGGCTGCGAACGCCGGGCTCAAGCTGGTCAACAAGCCTGTCAAGCCAGCTCAGCTTCGGACCATTCTTTCGGAATTGAGGCGCAACGGAAGTCGGGGAAGCTAGGCCCACCGGAAGCCCTCTGCCCGGTACGCTGAATCACTCCCACTCGATCATCAACAGGCCGCACGGTTGAAGGACCGTCCGCACACGGAGTGCGTCAACTACGCATCAAGGGGAGCCGACAGCCTCGACAGGACTGCCGCACGGCAGACATCCAGAATTTCATCGGCGAGTGGCGAGTCGTCAGGACACGCCCGCGACAGCACTATTGCGCCAATCACCTGCGCAATGACGTCAATCCGCTTGGCGCGCAAGTCGCCTCCCCGATCACCCTCCTCCGGCGCGCCGAACTGGTTTCCCAGAGTCACCAGCATGCTTTCCAAGCCGGTCGCAAAAGCCGTCTTGATCGACTCCGGCTGACGCGCAGCGTCTCCGCATAGCGCGGCCATCGTGCAACCTTCACCAGGAGTGTCGCGGTGCTCACGGGACAGGTAGTGCTTGACGAACTCCATCGCATCGACGCCCTCGGCTTTAGCGGCCGTCTGCGCAAAACCACAGGTCGCCGCTTGCGCCATCAGGTCGGCCTTGGACTCGAAGTGCTTGTAGAACCCGCCATGGGTGAAGCCTGCAACCGCCATCAAGTCCGCAATCCCCACCCCGTCGTAGCCACGCTCGCGAAACAGCGCAGAGGCCGTCTCGACGATGTGCGCCCGGTTCGCCTGCGCCTGCGCTTTGGTGACCTTCATGTCCAGGATCTCTCTAGGTGTGCCATCAGTGAAGTCATGAATATACATTGATGTCGATCATCATCAAAGTCCTTGACAACAAAGATGATGACCGACATCATTAAGCCAACTTACCTTGGAAGGCTTCCGGATATGAGCGACACCCACCTGACCGCCCCCACCCGCTTCGTCGAAGTGGATGGCGACAAATTCGCCTACCGCCGCTGGGGCAACACCTCCGACGGACAGCCCCCTCTGTTCTTCGTCCAGCATTTCCGCGGCGGGCTGGACCACTGGGATCCCCTGTTGACTGATGGTCTGGCCGCAGGTCGCGAAGTCATCCTCTACAACGGTCGTGGCATTGCCTCATCGACCGGCACGCCCCGCAACCGGATCGAAGACATGGCAGACGACATCGCCCTGGTAATCCGAGCGCTGGGCCTGTCCCGGGTCGATCTGCTCGGTTTCTCGATCGGGGGCTTCCAGGTGCAGGAGGTCGCACTGCGTCACCCGCAACTGGTTCGCAAACTCCTTCTGCTCGGCACCGGACTGCGCGGCGGCGATCCGAAGATGGAGCCCAGGGTGCTGGAAGTCGCGCCCAATCCCGTACCAACCGCGGATGACTTCCTCTACCTGTTCTTTGGCCGCTCGGAGGCTGCCAAGCAGGCGGGCCTGGCCTTCTGGGAGCGCCGTCACCAGCGCGTCGACCAGGACCCGCCCAGTTCCATGGCGGTCGCTCAAGCCCAGACCGAGGCGCACGCCGCCTACCTCCAGCCATTGCCGGGTGCGAATCCCTATGCCTTCCTGAACGCCATCACGCAGCCGACCCTGGTGCTCAACGGCGTCCACGACATCATGATCCCCACGATCAACTCCTGGCATCTGTCGCAGAACATTCCCAACGCGCAGCTGTTGATCTACCCCGACGCCGGACACGGCGCGCAGTTCCAGTATCCCGAGCGCTTCCTTCAACACGCGATCCAGTTCCTGAAGGAGTGATGCCGCCGCGCATTCCCTTTCCCGCCCGATCAACGACGACACAGCAAACCAACATGACTGACAAAACACTCTTCGAGCCCTACACACTTGGCTCACTCAAACTATCCAACCGCATCGTGATGGCGCCCCTGACACGCAATCGTGCCGGCCCGGGTCTGATGCCCAGCGAGCACGCCGCCGCCTACTACAGTCAACGCGCCTCGGCGGGCCTGATCATCACCGAGGCCACCCAGATCTCGGCCGATGCCCAGGGCTACCAGGACACCCCCGGCCTCTACACGCAGCCGCAGGTCGACGGCTGGCGCAAGGTGACCGACGCCGTTCACGCCAAGGGCGGGCGGATCTTCGTCCAGTTGTGGCACGTGGGCCGCATCTCCCACATCGACCTGCGGCCTAGTGGCACCGCGCCAGTGGCGCCCTCTGCGATCCGCGCCGCGACCAAGACTTTCGTCAACAATGGTTTTCACGACGTCTCCGAGCCGCGTGCCCTGACCTTGGATGAGATTCCGGGCATCGTCGAGGATTTCCGCCAGGCGGCGGCCAATGCGATCGCCGTGGGATTCGACGGCGTCGAGGTCCACGGCGCCAACGGCTACCTGCTGGAACAGTTCATCAAGGACGGCGCCAATACCCGTGCGGACGCCTATGGCGGCTCCATCGAGAACCGCGCGCGCCTGTTGCTCGAAGTCACGGCCGCCGTGGCGAAGGAGATCGGTGCCGAACGCACCGGTGTGCGCCTCTCGCCGGTGTCTTCGGCCGGTGCCATTTCCTGCAGCGATCCGCAGCCGCAGTACGACTACATCGCCGAGCAGCTCAGTGCACTGGGCATCGTCTACCTGCATGTGGTCGAAGGCGCCACCGGTGGTCCACGCGATACCGTGCCTTTCGATTTCGATTCGTTGCGCACTCGCTTCAAGAACACCTACCTGGCCAACAACGGGTATGACCTCGAACTGGCCAACGCCCGCCTGATCGAGGGCAAGGCCGACCTGTTCGCCTTCGGCCGCCCCTTCATCAGCAACCCCGATCTGGTCGAAAGACTGGAGATCGGTGCACCCCTCACCGCGCTGGATCCCGCCACGCTCTATGGCGGTGGCGCCAAGGGCTACGTCGACTATCCGACCCTCGCTGATTCCAGCATCCGATAGTCGTTTTTCCATGCGGCATATCGCGGCATGGACTCACCTTTTCGATCAAGAGAAAACACATGACCTCCCATTCCACTGTTCTCATCACGGGCGCCTCGACCGGCATTGGCGCCATCTATGCCGAGCGCTTCGCACGCCGCGGCCACGACCTTGTGCTGGTGGCACGCGACAAGGCGCGGCTGGAAACGCTCGCGGCGCGATTGCGCAAGGAAACCGGCGCTGCCGTCGATATCCTTGCGGCCGATCTGACCCAGCCCGGCGACCTGGCCGCAGTCGAGGCGCGCCTGCGCGAGGACGCCAGGATCGAAACCCTGATCAACAACGCCGGGGCCGCGCTGTCCGGCCAGTTCATCGACCAACCGACAGACGATGTCGCTCGCCTGGTCAACCTCAACACCACCGCGCTGGTCAGGCTGGCCAGTGCCATCGCCCCGCGCCTGGTGCAGGCCGGCAAAGGCGCGATCGTCAACATCGGCTCGGTGGTCGGCCTGGCGCCCGAGTTCGGCATGTCGGTCTACGGTGCGACCAAGGCCTTCGTGCTGTTCCTGTCCCAGGGGCTGAGCCTGGAGCTCACCCCCAAGGGTGTCTACGTGCAGGCGGTGTTGCCTGCCGGAACCCGTACCGAGATCTGGGAGCGCGCGGGCATCGATATCAGTGCGATGCCCGATTTGATGGGCGTGGAAGAGCTGGTGGATGCCGCGCTGGTCGGATTCGACCGCCGAGAACTCGTGACCATCCCGCCGCTGCATGATGCCGCGCGCTGGGATGTGCTGAACACGGCACGTCAGGCCTTGATCGCGGACATCCGGCAGGCGCATGTGGCAGAGCGCTATCGCACCGCCGCCTGAAACGGCAAGAACGCCATGACATTCAAGGCACTGCTCGCCAGCAAGACCGGCGACACCATTTCAAGCAGCCTGGTCGACTTCAAGGACGAGGATCTGATGCCGGGCGACGTCACCGTCGCGGTCGAGTACTCGACGGTGAACTACAAGGACGCGATGGCGCTCAGCGGCCGGTCACCGGTCATTCGCCAGTTTCCGCTGATTCCGGGCATCGACTTTGCCGGTGTCGTCGAGTCGTCGACCTATCCCGGCCTCGTCGCTGGCGACCGTGTGCTGGCGACCGGCTGGGGACTGAGTCAGACGCACCACGGCGGCTTCGCGCAGAAGGCGCGGGTGAGCGGTGATTGGCTGGTCAAGGTCCCGGAAGTCTTCTCGACCCGGGATGCCATGGCCATCGGCACCGCTGGGTTCACCGCCATGTTGTCCGTGCTCGCACTGGAGCATGGCAGCCTGACGCCCGAGCTTGGCGACATCCTGGTGACCGGCGCCAATGGCGGCGCCGGCTCCGTGGCGATCGCACTGCTGTCGGGCCTGGGCTATCGCGTGATCGCATCGACCGGCCGCCTCGACGAAGCCGCCTACCTGCGTGCGCTGGGCGCGGCGGACGTCATCGACCGCCACACCCTGTCCGAAGCGGGCGCACCGATCGCCAAGGAGCGATGGGCCGGGGCCATCGATTCGGTCGGCAGCCATACGTTGGCGAACGTCCTGGCGCAGACCCGGTATCGCGGCGTGGTCGCGGCCTTCGGCCTCGCACAGGGCGCGGACCTGCCGGCATCCGTCCTGCCTTTCATCCTGCGCAACGTCACCCTCGCCGGTATCGACTCGGTCAATGCGCCCCAGCCTGTGCGGCTGCAGGCGTGGTCGCGCCTGGCCAGCGACCTGGATCTGGACAAGCTTGCACGGACCACCAAGGTGATTGGCCTGGCAGAGGTTCCTGAAGTCGCCAGCCAGGTACTCGCAGGGAAGGTTCAGGGGCGAACCATCGTCGACGTGAACGCCTGACCGCCAACGCGGTGGCGCTTGACTCCCCTCGATTCGCCGCGCCACACGCAGTACCTTGAAGAGACGATGCCCCCTACCGACAAGCACCCAGGATCGCACGTGCCCTACATCGACGCCCCCAACCGATCGATCGATGTCGACGGGACTGCATTCGCGTACCGCGACCTGGGGCCGCGCAGTGGCGTGCCACTGGTCCTGCTCAACCACTGGGGCGCGGTCCTCGACAACTTCGACCCGCGGATCGTCGATGGACTTGCCCGCAGGCATCGCATCATCGCCATCGACTACCGGGGAATTGGCGCTTCGGGCGGAACGGCACCTGTGACCATCGATGCGATGGCACAGGATGCGATCGCACTGATCCACGCACTGGGTTTCGAGAAGGTCGATCTGCTTGGCTTCTCCCTCGGAGGATTCGTGGCGCAGGACATCGTGCTGAAAGCCCCCGACCTGGTGCGCCGACTCATCCTGACCGGCACGGGGCCGGCAGGCGGCAAAGGCATCGACCAGGTAGGGGCGGTCTCCTGGCCGCTGATGGTCAAAGGCTTGTTGACGCTGCGCGATCCAAAGACCTACCTGTTCTTCACCTCCACGGCCAATGGTCGTCAAGCCGCGAAAGCCTTCCTGGAGCGACTGAAGGAGCGCAAGGCGGATCGGGACAAGGGGCCGACGCCCAGTGCCTTCCTGCGGCAGCTGAAGGCAATCAAGGCTTGGGGCCGGCAGGTGCCCCAGGATCTGGGCAGCATCCGCATCCCTGTGCTGATCGCCAATGGCGACAACGACATCATGGTGCCCACCGTGAACAGTCATGACATGGCGCGTCGCATTCCCGGCTCGCAACTGGTCATCTACAAAGACGCCGGGCATGGCGGGATCTTCCAGTACCACGGCGAGTTCGTGCCCAAGGCGCTGGTCTTCCTCAATGACTGAAACGATTCAATGAGGCCGGTCACCCTCAGCTAGCGTCTTCGATCAGGTCCTTGTCCAGCCTGATCAGGCCATCGCATGGCCGACGCGCAAACCTCGCAGGCCTTGGGGTTCCTTGGCCGCTCCACACGACAAGGAGAACGATTTGAATACACATACAACCGTCAACATCGGCAAGCGCGCGCTGGTGACCGGCGCATCCAGCGGCATTGGCGCGGCAATCGCGCGTGAGCTCGCGGCGCTCGGCGTTGATCTCGTACTGACGGCGCGGCGCCGCGACGCACTCGACGCGGTCGCCGCGACCTGCAAGGGCGTGAAGGTCGAGATCGTCACCGCAGATCTCGGCAAGCCCGATGCCGCGCGCGCACTGTGGGACGCCGTGATCGCCAACGGCCCGATCGACATCCTGATCAACAACGCCGGGTTTGGCTATTTCCGCCGGTTCGACGAGGTCGACTGGGTGCGCGACGCGGAGCTCGTTCAACTCAACATGACCTCGCTCGTCGCGCTCGCGCGTTGCTTCGTTGACGCGCACAAGGCAAGCACAGGACCCGCGCACATGGTGAACATCGCGTCGACCGGCGCGTACCAGTCCGTGCCGAACATGGCGCTGTACGCCGCGTCGAAGGCGTTCGTCCGCAACTTCAGCGAGGGTCTCCATGACGAGCACCGCGGCACGTCGCTGTCGGTGACCTGCATCTGCCCTGGCGGTACCGAAACCGCGTTCCACGCCGCGTCCGGCGGGGGCGACTACTCGTGGATCGCGAACGCGTCGACGAAAAGCGCGGAGTTTGTGGCGCAGGCCACGATCCGCGCGATGCTGCGCGGCAAGCGCACGGTTGTGCCCGGGCTGTTTAACAAGCTGTCGTGCTTTGGCGTGCGTTTCTTGACGCGGCGGTTCGCGTCGCGGGTGGCGACTCAAGTGCTCGGCAAGCCGCGGTTGGCACTGCCGACGCGAAGAATGACTTGAGACCGCGGGGAACTATCGCAGGCAACTGCATGGCGCCCTCACTCCCACTCGATCGTCGCCGGCGGCTTGCTGCTCACGTCGTAGGTCACGCGGTTGATGCCGCGCACTTCATTGATGATGCGGCCCGACACCTTCTTGAGCAGCGCGTACGGCAGCTCGGCCCAGTCGGCCGTCATGAAGTCGCTGGTCTGCACGGCGCGCAGCGCGACCACGTAGTCGTAGGTGCGGCCATCGCCCATCACGCCCACGCTCTTCACAGGCAGGAACACGGTAAAGGCCTGGCTCGTGAGGTCGTACCAGGTCTTGCCGGTCTCGTCCTTGAAGTTGCGCAGTTCCTCGATGAAGATCGCATCGGCGCGGCGCAGCAGGTCGGCGTATTCCTTCTTCACTTCGCCGAGGATGCGCACGCCCAGGCCCGGGCCGGGGAACGGATGGCGATACACCATCTCGGGCGGCAGGCCGAGCGCCACGCCGAGTTCACGTACTTCGTCCTTGAACAGGTCGCGCAGCGGTTCGAGCAGCTTGAGGCCGAGCTGTTCGGGCAGGCCGCCGACGTTGTGGTGGCTCTTGATGGTGACGGCCTTCTTGCTCTTGGCGCCGCCCGACTCGATAACGTCGGGGTAGATGGTGCCCTGCGCGAGGAAGGTCGCGCCCTTGTGGCCTCCGTCACCGGCCTTGAGCTTGGCCGCTTCCTGCTTGAACACGGTGACGAACTCGCCGCCGATGATCTTGCGCTTGGCTTCGGGGTCGCTCACGCCGGCGAGCTTGCCGAGGAACAGGTCGCTCGCATCGACGCGGATCACCTTCGCGTGCAGCTTGCCTTCGAACATCTCCATGACCATGTCGCCTTCGTTCAGGCGCAGCAGGCCGTGGTCGACGAACACGCAGGTCAGCTGGTCGCCGATGGCGCGATGGATCAGCGCGGCGGCCACGCTCGAATCGACGCCGCCCGAGAGGCCGAGGATGACTTCTTCATCGCCCACCTGCTCGCGGATCTTCTGCACGGCCTCGGCAATGTGGTCGCGCATCACCCAGTCGGGCTTCGCTTCGCAGATGCCGAGCACGAAGCGCTCGATGATCGCCTTGCCCTGCACCGTGTGCGTCACTTCGGGGTGGAACTGCAGCGCGTAGTAGCGGCGCGCCTCGTCGGCCATGCCGGCGATCGGGCAGCTGTCGGTCGACGCCATGAGCTTGAAGCCCGGCGGCAGCTCGGTGACCTTGTCGCCGTGGCTCATCCACACGTTGAGCATGCCGTGGCCTTCGGGCGTGGTGAAGTCGGCAATGTCCTTCAGCAGCGCGGTGTGGCCATGGGCGCGCACGGCCGCGAAGCCGAACTCGCGCTTGTGGCCGCCTTCGACCTTGCCGCCGAGCTGGTGCGCCATGGTCTGCATGCCGTAGCAGATGCCGAGCACCGGCACGCCGAGGTCGAACACGGCCTGCGGGGCCTTGTCGGTGGTCTCTTCATAGACGCTGGCGTGGCTGCCCGAAAGGATCACGCCCTTGAGGTGGCCGTCGGCGGCGTATTCGCGCACCCATTCGTCGGTGACGTCGCAGGGGTGCACTTCGCTGAGCACGTGCGCTTCACGCACGCGGCGTGCGATCAGCTGCGTGACTTGCGAGCCGAAGTCGAGGATGAGGATCTTGTCGTGTTGCATGGAGAAGACTCAGAGCGTTGAAATGTCGAACAGCCTGACGCCCGCTTGCGGCGCGGCCTGGATGAGTTGCTCGTCGAAAGTGGCGAGCGGGAGATTGAGCGAGCGTGCGAGCCAGAGATAGCCCGCGTCGTAGAGCGACACGCCAGCGTCGATGGCCACCGCGAGCACGGCCTTGTGCTGCGCAGGCGCGAGTTCATGCAGTTCGACACGGTGGCGGATGGCGTCGAGCACGCTCCACAGCCCTTCGACGGCCGAGGCAGGAATGCGGCCGCTGCGCACGCCGTTGGCGAGGATGTTGGCGCACTCCCATTGCCAGGCATTGGGCGCCTGTGGCTCGACCTCGTCGCGGCGGATGGCGGCGTAGAGCTTGCGGGTGTGTTCGCTGGCCAGGTCGGGCAGCAGCCAGGCGGCGGTGACGGAGGCGTCCATGACGAAGGCTGTCACGATTGACGCCCTTCGTCGAGCAATGCGCGCAGGGAGAGACCCGGCTTGATGGTGGCGTGGAGCGCGTCGATCTGCCCCAGCTCGCGCTCGATCTGCTCGTCGGTGATGACGGGCTTGCGCCGCACCGGCAGCATGCGCACGACTTCCTTGCCGTGGCGGGTGATGCGAACCTCTTCGCCCTTTTCGACCAGGTCGATCAGGGCCGAGAAGTTGTTCTTGGCTTCGGCGATGCCGATGGATTGCATTTGGGCCAGAAAAATTGAATCTAGCCCAAATTTTAATGCCAATCTGGCCCGACTTTCAAGGTCTGGCCAGATTGGGCCTACTCAGCTCGGTAGTTCGGGGCTTCCTTCGTGATCTGCACGTCGTGCACGTGGCTCTCGCGGATGCCGGCCGTGGTGATCTCGACGAACTCGGCCTTGTTCTTCATGTCTTCGATGGTGGCGCAGCCGCAGTAGCCCATGCTGGCGCGCACGCCGCCGGCCATCTGGTAGACGATGGAGACGATCGAGCCCTTGTAGGGCACGCGGCCTTCGATGCCTTCGGGAACCAGCTTGTCGGTGTTGGGGTTGCCGGTGGTCGATTCCTGGAAGTACCGGTCGGCGCTGCCCTGCTGCATCGCGCCAATGGAACCCATGCCACGGTAGCTCTTGTAGCTGCGGCCCTGGTACAGCACGATCTCGCCGGGCGCCTCTTCGGTGCCGGCAAACATGCTGCCCATCATCACGGTGCTGGCGCCGGCCGCAATGGCCTTGGCGATGTCGCCCGAGTAGCGCACGCCGCCGTCGGAGATCAGCGGGATGCCGGTGCCCTGGAGCGCGGTGGCGACACTGTCGACCGCCATGATCTGCGGCACGCCCACGCCCGCCACGATGCGGGTGGTGCAGATGGAGCCCGGGCCGATGCCGACCTTGACCGCGTCGGCGCCGACGTCGGCCAATGCACGCGCAGCGTCGCCGGTGGCGATGTTGCCGCCGATGACGTCGACCTGCGGATAGTTCTTCTTGACCCAGCGCACACGCTCGATCACGCCGGCGCTGTGGCCGTGCGCGGTGTCGACCACGATGGCGTCGACGCCGGCCTTCACCAGCGCTTCGACGCGTTCCTCGGTGCCGTCACCTACGCCCACCGCGGCGCCCACGCGCAGGCGGCCGCTGGCGTCGCGTGCGGCGTTGGGGAAGCTGGTTTGCTTGGTGATGTCCTTGACGGTGATCAGGCCCTTGAGCTCCCAGTCGCTGTTGATGACCAGCAGACGCTCGAGCTTGTGCTTGTTCAGCAGCGCCTTGGCTTCGGCCAGCGTGGTGCCGTCAGGCACGGTGATGAGCTTGTCGCGCTGCGTCATGATTTCGCTGACGGGCACGTCGTAGCGGTTTTCGAAGCGCAGGTCACGCCCGGTCACGATGCCGACCACCTTGCCGGCATCGACCACCGGGAAGCCCGAGATACCGAGCTGGTCCGACAGTGCCATCACCTGGCGCACCGAGTGCGTCGGCGTGATCACCACCGGGTCGCGCAGCACGCCCGATTCATAGCGCTTCACGCGGGCCACTTCGGCGGCCTGCTGTTGCGCGGTGAGGTTCTTGTGCACGATCCCGATACCGCCCTCTTGCGCGATGGCAATCGCGAGGCGGGCTTCAGTCACGGTGTCCATGGCCGCCGAGACGAGCGGCAGGTTCAGCGTGATGTTGCGGGAGAGTTTGGTGGCGAGGGAGGTGTCCTTGGGCAGGACCTGGGAGAACGCTGGCACCAACAACACATCGTCGAAGGTGAGCGCTTTGCCGAGAAGGCGCATGGGTGAAGCTCCAAAAGACGGATTGTAACGAGGGCCCAGGGCAGTTCGCCGGCGCGGGTTTTTTCGGACCGTTGCAAAAGCACCCCACTACGGATGTTGCAAGAAGTAAGGCGCGGCTAAACTTCGGGGATGAAATTCGTGCACTGGCTGCTGATGGGATGTGTCGTTGCGCTGCCGCTCTCGGCGAGCGCGCAATGGCAATGGATCGACAAGAACGGCAAGAAGGTCTTCAGCGACCAGGCGCCGCCGCCCGACGTTCCCGAGAAGAACATCCTGCGTCGTTCGGGCTCGCCGCCGCCGCGGACGGCCACCGGCGTTGTCCCGTCGCTGGAAACCCCGGCGCCCGAAACCACCGAGGCTGCAGCGCCCAAGGCGCGCGAAGGCGCCGGCACGCCCAAGCCCAGCGGCGTCGACAAGGAACTCGAGGAAAAGACCAAGAAGGCCGAGGCTGAAGAAAAGGCCAAGCGGGCCGCCGAAGAGGCAAAGATCGCCAAGGCCAAGGCCGACAACTGCGCCCTCGCCCGCCAGGGCAAGGCCACGGTCGACAGCGGCATCCGCATCGCGAAGGTCAATGCCCAGGGCGAGCGCGAGATCATGGACGATGCGGCCCGCGCCGCCGAGCAGAAACGCCTGCAGTCCGTCATCAGCAGCGACTGCAAGTAAGAAGCGGGCCGGGCAGCGTCAGTAGCCGGCCTTGCCGCCCTTGCGGCGGTTTGCGAACAGGCCGGTACCCCGCGCGCCCTGGCGCTGAAAGCGCTCGCGGCGCGCCACCTTCGGATCCACCGTCAAGGGGCGGCACAGCTCGACGCGATCGCCGTCCTTCAAGGCCTGCTCCCATTCGACCGCCCTGCCCCAGATGCCCGGCGTCATGGCATGCCGCCAGTCCAGCGCCGGAAAACGTTGCTGCAGCTGGCTGGCCTGCACCGCATCGCTCACGGTGGCATCGGGTTCGAGCCGCAGGACCTGCTCGAACACCTCGCGTGCCGCCGGCGAGCAGCTCAGCGTGACCTCGATCATCAGGAACCGCCGTAGACCTGCTCGGCGCGCTTGACGAAGGCTTCGACCAGGCTGGATGCCACGGTGTCGAACACCGGTCCCACGAGTGCCTGCAAGGCAAAGTTGCTGAAGCCGTAGCTCATGTGCAGTTCGACGCGGCAGGCGCGCTCGCCGTGCTCCCCGACCGGCACGAACTTCCAGATGCCGTCGAGGTTGGAGAACGGCCCGTCGACCAGCTTCAAATGCACCTCGCGCCCCGGAACGTGGCTGTTGCGGGTGGTGAAACTCTGGTGAAAGCCACCGAAGGCCAGGCCGACTTCGGCGGTCATGCCGGCCTCGTCCTCCTCGAGGATCCGGGCCTTGTCGCACCAGGGAAGGAACTGCGGATACTTCGCCACATCGGTGACGAGCGCATACATCTCTTCGGCGCTGTACCAGATGAGGACGGACTTGTTGACTGTTTTCATAGAATCGGCGCAGCGTGCGCGACGGATTGTATTGAAGCCATGCGTCCCCAACTTCCCGAGCCATGGCCACAAAGAAACAAGATACCTCCTCCCGCATTGCCGACAACAAGAAGGCCGCGTACAACTATTTCTTCGAAGAACGCTTCGAGGCCGGCATGGTGCTCGAAGGCTGGGAAGTCAAATCGCTGCGCGAAGGCAAGGTGCAGCTCACCGACGGCTACGTGGTGATCCGCGACGGCGAACTGTTCGTCGTGGGCTTGCAGATCAACCCGCTCAAGAGCGCTTCGACCCACGTCAACCCCGATTCGATCCGCACCAAGAAGCTGCTGCTGCACAAGGAAGAAATCCGCCGGCTGGTCGGCAAGGTCGAGCAGAAGGGCTACACGCTGGTACCGCTCAACCTGCATTGGAAGGCCGGCAAGGTCAAATGCGAGATCGCGCTGGCCAAGGGCAAGGCCGAGCACGACAAGCGCGACACCATCAAGGACCGCGAAGGCAAGCGCGAGGTCGAGCGCGCGATGAAGAGCCGCAGCCGCTAGTTCTTTTTTGCGCGACATGGAATAAAAGACGCGCTGCAGGCGTTTGTGCGGTGTCATCGGATCGTCGATGCCACCAACCAGGAGTCTTTCCATGTCGCCTTTTCGCGTTTCCTCCGTCGGCATCGCCGCGGTGCTGCTGGGCAGCCTTCTCGCGCTTCCTTCGTTCGCGCAACCCAAGCCCGCCGACGGCGCGCTGGTCGGCCCGAACGGCATGACGCTCTACACCTTCGACAAGGACACGGCCGGCAACGGCAAGTCGGTCTGCAACGGCGGCTGCGCCACCAACTGGCCGCCCTTCATGGCCGCCGACGGCGACAAGGCCGCAGGCGACTTCACCATCGTCACGCGCGACGACGGCAAGAAGCAGTGGGCCGCCAAGGGCTGGCCGCTCTACTACTGGTCCAAGGACGCGAAGCCCGGCGACAAGACCGGCGACGGCGTCGGCGGCGCCTGGAAAACCGCCAAGCCCTGACCCGAACGCGCCGCCAGCCCACCCATGGACGCTCGCCCGCTGGTCGATCACATCCCCAGCCTGCGCCGCTATGCGCGCGCACTCACGGGCAATGCGTGGGCGGCCGACGACCTGGTGCAGGACACCCTCGAGCGGGCCTGCAGCAAATGGCGGCTCTGGGTGGTGGGCAGCGACCTGCGCGCATGGCTGTTCACGGTCATGCACAACATCTTCGCGAGCCAGGTGCGGCGCACGCCACCGCCGAACAGCGTCGTGCCGCTGGACGATGTGGCGCACGAACTGCACGGCGGCGTCGACCCGGGCCGCGACCCCGGCACCGGTCTCGACCTGCAGCGCTGCCTGATGCAGTTGCCCGAGGAACAGCGGGCCGTGCTGCTGCTGGTAACGCTCGAAGACCTCTCCTATGCCGAGGTGGCCAAGGTGCTCGACATTCCCGCGGGCACCGTGATGTCGCGCCTCTCGCGCGCCCGCGTGCGGCTGCAGGAGCTGTTGGATGGCGCCGCCGCGCCGAACCGTCCCGGCCTGCGCCGCCTCAAATGAATCCCGCTGCCGCACCATGAACCGCCCCGCCCCGCCCCCTACCGACGACGAACTGCATGCACTGGTCGATGGACAGCTGGCGCCCGATCGCCGGCTCGCCGTCGAAGAGGCGTTGGCGCGCGATCCTGCCATTACAGCGCAGGTTGCGGCCTGGCACACCCAGCGCGACGCCTTGCGCCGGCTGCACGGCGAGCTGCTGGACGACCCCGTTCCCGCGTCCCTGACGAGCGCGCTCGAACGCAACCTGCCCCGGCAGGCACGGCGCAGCAGCTGGATGCGCTGGGGTGGCATGGCGGCCGGCGTGCTCGTCGCCTTTGCTGCCGGCTGGCTCGGCAATGCCCAATGGTCGGTACAACGCACCGCACCGGCCCAGTTGGCCAGGGCGCCGGCAATGCGCGAGTTCGTTCGCGATGCATCCATCGCGCACGCCGTCTACGCGCCCGAGAAAAGACACCCCGTCGAGGTGGCGGCCGCCGAGCAGCAGCACCTCGTCCAGTGGCTGTCCAAACGCCTCGACAGGCCGCTCAAGGTGCCTGACCTGACAACGATGGGCTACACGCTCGTCGGCGGCCGCCTGCTGCCCGGCGAAACCGGTGCACGCGCCCAGTTCATGTTCGAGGACGCTGCCGGCGAGCGCGTGACGCTCTACATCGGCACCCTTGACGCCCGGGCCGCGGGAACAGCCGCATCGCGCGAAACGGCGTTCCGCTTCGCGTCCGAAGGGCCGGTGCCCAGCTTCTATTGGATCGACCAGGGTTTCGGCTATGCCGTTGCTGGCAAGCTACCGCGTGATGTTTTGCTGAAACTCGCGACGCTCGCCTACCGCGATTTGACCTGAGCCCGGCATAAACTGCCGGATCGCGCAACCACCTGGCTTGTTTTCGCGATTTTTCAACTGAAGGAGAAACTGCATGAAATTGCTCAGCGCCTCGATCCTCGCGGCGGCCTTGCTCGCCGGCTGCGGTGGCATGTCCAACAAGACCGCCAGCGCACCCGACACTCCCACCCGGACCGCCGACGGCGTGCTGGTCGGACCGAACGGCATGACGCTCTACACCTTCGCCCGCGATACGGCCAGCGCCGGCACCTCCGCCTGCAATGCCCAGTGCGCCACCAACTGGCCACCGCTGCCCGTTGCCGAAACAGCCAAGCCCATCGGCGGCTACACCATCATCATTCGCGAAGACGGCAAGCGCCAATGGGCCTACAAGGGCTGGCCGCTGTACTACTGGTCGAAGGACGTCAAGGCCGGCGACAAGACCGGTGACGGTGTGCTGAACGGCGCCTGGAAGGTCGCTCGCCCCTGATCCTCCGCGATCGTCCGATCGTGAAGGCTCCGGCACACGCCGGGGCCTTTTTTTGTTGGTGCGTCCGCCACGGCAGAATCGCCGCATGAATTCTGCAGTCGCGAGTCCGGATGCGTTCCTCGCCCTTCTTTCCTACGGCCTGATCACCGACGCGCAGCACGACGCCGTACTCGCACATCCCGAGACCGCTACGCTCCCGCCGATTCCCGGCCCTGCGCACGCTCTGGCCTGGATGCGCGTGAAGGGCCTCATCATCGAAGAAGAAGTCGACGCTGCCGTCGAACGACTCGAGGAGGCCTCGCCGCCCGTCGCCACCGCCGACGATGCGGCATACGTCGCCTGCGATGCCGATGAATTCGTGGAGCTCGGCGACCGCGGCATCACGCACGAAGCAGTGAACGCGCTCTTCAACGACGGCCTCATCGACGCCGAGACACGCGACATGGCCCTCCAGGAAACACCGCTTGTCGGCAGCGTGCCCGCCGCACCGGCCGCCACGCTGGCCTGGATGGTGATCGACGGCCCGCTCGAGAAAGAATTGTTCGAGGCCACCCGCGCCCAGATCGCAGCCGAGCCGGCCTTTGCCATGGCGGCGGACCGGGCGCGCATCGTCGCCGAGGCGCAGGAACAGATTGGCGCCAGCGAGCAGGCGGTGAGCGCGTGGCAGGCCGATGCGCAAAGCAGACGTCGCAGGGGTGCCTGGAAGGCCGGGCTGGTCACGCTGGCGATCGTAGGCGGACTGGGCTGGTACCTTTTCGCGCCACAAGGCGTGCCGGCCTGCAATGCCGACACCACGCGCAAGACGCTGCAGGGCCTGATGCTCCGCGTGTCGATCGACTGGCGCACCCAGGGCCTGCGCGAGGTCGGCATCCCGACCTTGAGCGGCCTGCGCGAAGTCGGCTACCGCGAGGACGAGCGCATCCGCGGATGCATGGCCACGATGACCCGTGGGGACGACATCAAGCCGATCGCGTACACGATCGGCCCGGCCTCCACCAACGACGACAAGATGATGGTGCGCGGCGCCGATCCGGTCATCGTGGAGGCCCGCTTCGGGCATCTCGATGCGAAAGGCAGGCCGCTCTACAACGCCGAGCCCATCGGGCGCATGGCAGCGGAGAAGGCCTTCCGTGACGGAGTGACCGCCTTGCGGTCGAGCTCGCCTGCCGCGGCGATGCTGGAGCGCCAGCTCGAACGCCAGCGCGCGCGCCAGCGTTCCGGCACCGGCCTCGTGACCACCGACCCCGGTCGCGAGCGCGAGATCGCCGACTTCGAGCCCGCCGGCCCCTGCCGCGCGCATCAAGACGGCGTGAGCCAGGTCTGTCCGCTGGTCGTCGAATACAACGACCGCCTGCTGGCCGCCGTCGGCCACGTGCAGTCGCTGCCGCTGAGTGGCGACTTCACTTTCATTCAGGACGGCGGCAACTGGCGCATGAGCGACGACTTCGCAAAGCGCTTCACCCGGGCCGTGACGGAAGCCCGCCTGACCAGCATGGGCGTGACGGACGCCGCGGAGCCCGAATAATTCTTGCGCGCTCTAGTGCGCGCCCGGCAGCGCGTTGTCGGCCATCGTGATGCGGCGCCCGTGCAGCGCCAGCAGTTCGTTGAACACCAACGCGCCGATGACCAGCGCTCCACCGGTCAACACACTGGCAGCAGGCTCCTCGCCGGCGCCGATCCAGGCCAGCGCGATGCCGAAGATCACTTCGAGCAAGGCCAGCAACGCGACTTCGGGCGCCTTCAGCACTTGCGCGCACAGCACCGACAGCACGCAGGGAATGGCCAGCTGGAACACGCCCAGGAAAGCCAGCAGGCCGAGATCGTGCGCATTCGCCCGAAACGGCCAGGCAAAGGGCAACGTGAACAAGGCGGTGAGCACGGCGCCGATCAGCACCGCGGGCACCAGATCGATGTCATGCCCCTTGGCATGCGCGTGCTGAACGACGGTCCAGTTGGTGGCGCCGGCCAGCGGCACGCACAGCGCGACCAGCGTGCCGAGCAGCGATCCGCCCGCCCCACCCTGCATCAGCTGCGTGCCGTACATCCAGCCGATGCCAAGCCCGGCCACGACGATGGCGAGCCAGGTGCGTGCGGGCAGGCGGTGGCCGATGAAGAGGCGCGCGGCCAGCGCGGTGAGCAGCGGCCCGAGCGACATCGTGACCAGCACGCTGGCCGTCGAGGTCAGCGTGAGCGCCACCATGAAAGCCGTGAACATCACGGCCCAGCAGACGCCCGAGATCCAGAGCGCGCACCCGCCGCTGCGCAGTTGCGAAAACACGGCGCGCCCCCGCCAAAGCGGCAAGATCACCAGCAGCGCCAGCATCGTGAAGAGGCTGCGCCAGAAGGTGATCTCGAAACTGTGCGCCTGCATGAGATGCCGTGTGACCACGCCCGCCGTGCCCCACATCAGGGTCACGACGACCATCAGCCACACAGCCCCGCCGTGCGTCAGGCGCATGGACCCCTCGGGGTCAGGCGGACTGCGTTTCGCGGCCGGCGCGCTTGCGCTCGTGCTCTTTCAGGTAGCGCTTGCGCAGGCGCACGCTCTTGGGCGTGATTTCGACCAGTTCGTCGTCCTCGATGAATTCCACGCCGTATTCGAGCGTGAGTTCGATCGGCGGCGTGATCTTGATCGCATCTTCCTTGCCCGAAACGCGGAAGTTGGTCAGCTGCTTGGTGCGCGTGGCGTTCACCACGAGGTCGTTGTCGCGGCTGTGGATGCCGACGATCATGCCTTCGTACACTGGGTCGTTGGCGCGCACGAACATGCGGCCGCGGTCGTCCAGCTTGCCCAGGGCGTAGGTGAAGATTTCACCGTCGTCCATCGAGATCAGCACGCCGTTCTTGCGGCTGCCGATGTCGCCCTTGTGCGGTTCGTAGCTGTCGAAGATGTTGCTGATGAGGCCCGAGCCGCGCGTCAGGTTCAGGAATTCGTTGGTGAAGCCGATCAGCCCACGCGCCGGAATGCGGTACTCGAGGCGCACGCGGCCACGGCCGTCCGGTTCCATGTTGACCAGTTCGCCCTTGCGCTCGCCCAGCGCCTGCATCACGCCGCCCTGGTGCTGGTCTTCGATGTCGGCCGTGACCAGTTCGATCGGCTCGTGCTTCTCGCCGTTGACGGTGCGGAACACCACGCGCGGCTTCGACACGGCCATTTCATAGCCTTCGCGGCGCATGTTTTCCAGCAGGATGGTCAGGTGCAGTTCGCCGCGGCCCATGACTTCGAAGATGCCTTCTTCGTCGGTCTCGTTCACGCGCAGCGCGACGTTGTGCTGCAGTTCCTTCTGCAGGCGGTCCCAGATCTGGCGGCTGGTGACGAACTTGCCTTCGCGGCCGGCCAGCGGGCTGGTGTTGACGCAGAAGTTCATGGTCAGGGTCGGCTCGTCGACCTTGAGCATGGGCAGCGGCGCCGGATTGGCGGGGTCGGTCACGGTGACGCCGATGCCGATGTCGGTAATGCCGTTGATCAGCACGATTTCGCCCGGGCCGGCTTCGGTGGTCTGCACGCGGTCCAGGCCCTGGAAGGTCAGCACCTGGTTGACGCGGCCCTTGACGGCCTTGCCGTCTGGACCTTCCATCACCACCACGTCCATCATCGGCTTCAGGGTGCCCTGGCTGATGCGGCCCACGCCGATACGGCCGACGAAGGTCGAGAAGTCGAGCGCGGAAATCTGCAGTTGCAGCGGCGCGTCAGGATCGCCCTTCTGCGCCGGCACGTGCTTCAGGATGGTGTTGAAGAGGGCCGACATGTCTGGGCCCCACTGCTCGCCGGGAGCACCCTCTTCCAGCGACGACCAGCCGTTGATGCCCGAGGCGTAGACCACGGGGAAATCGAGCTGTTCGTCGGTCGCGCCGAGCTTGTCGAACAGGTCGAAGGCGGCATTGACCACCTTGTCGGGGTTCGCGCCCGGCTTGTCGACCTTGTTCACGACCAGGATGGGCTTGAGGCCGAGGGCCAGCGCCTTCTTGGTCACGAAGCGCGTCTGCGGCATCGGGCCTTCCTGTGCATCGATCAGCAGCACCACGCCGTCCACCATGGAGAGCGCACGTTCCACTTCGCCGCCGAAGTCCGCGTGGCCGGGGGTGTCGACGATGTTGATGTGCGTGCCTTCCCAGGTCACGGCGCAGTTCTTGGCCAGGATCGTGATGCCACGTTCCTTTTCAATGGCGTTGTTGTCCATCACCGTATCGACGACCTTCTCGTGCTCGGCGAAGGTGCCGGACTGGCGCAGCAGCTGGTCGACCATGGTGGTCTTGCCATGGTCCACGTGGGCAATGATGGCGATATTGCGGATTTGCTTGGTACTCATGGTGTCGCTTCTGTCTGTTGTGCGTTCAAAAGAATTTGCTGAATTTCGATGGGGTTCAGCAAGCGCCCCGGGATCAGTTCGTTGGCCGTGACATGGGCCGTGCCGAGAAAAGCGTGCGGTTCGCTGCCGAACACGGCGACCTCGGCGGCATCGGCCCATTCGCCGCGGCGGCGCAGGCCCGAGAGGAAACGTGCAGCATCTTCCGCGCCCAGCGTGACGACCGTGTGGCCCTCGACCAGGGATTCGGCAGGCAACAACTGCGCCAACCGCTCTTCCTCGCCCATGGCTTCGAGCGCCTCGAGCGTGATGCACTGCACCACGCCGAAACCACCGGTGGCCGTGCGGCGCAGCGACGTGAGGTGGGCACCGCAGCCCAGCGCCTCGCCGATGTCTTCGCCCAGCGTGCGGATGTAGGTTCCCTTGCTCACGGAAGCCACTATTTTTATCGCATTGCTTGCCGATTCGGAGGCGGCCTGCGTGACCTTCAATGCATGAATGACCACATCGCGTGGCGCCCGCTCGATCTCGATGCCTTCACGCGCGTATTCGTACAGCGCCTTGCCGTCCTTCTTGAGCGCGCTGTGCATCGGCGGCACCTGGCGGATCGGGCCGGTGAACAGGGCTTCGACGCGCGCCAGGTCTTCGGCGGTGACGTGCACCGGACGCTCGGCAATCACCTCGCCCTCGGCGTCACCGGTCGCGGTCTTGATGCCGAGCCGGGCCGTGGCTTCGTAGGTCTTGTCTGCATCGAGGTGCAGCTGGCTGAACTTGGTGGCCGCGCCGAAGCACAGCGGCAGCACGCCGGTGGCCAGCGGATCGAGCGTGCCGGTATGGCCCGCCTTTTCGGCGCGCAGCAACCACTTGGCCTTCTGCAAGGCCTGGTTGCTGGAGAGTCCCAGCGGTTTGTCGAGCAACAACACCCCGTGCACAGGGCGCCGCTGCACCCTTGTGCGTGGCGCATTCATCGCTAGTCGTCTTTCGAACGCGAAGCGACGGCCTGCGCGATGAGCGCATTCATGTCGGCCGCACGCTCGGTGGTGCGGTCGAACAGGAAGTGCAGCGTCGGCACGGTGTGGATATGGAGGCGCTTGAACAGGCCGTTGCGGAGGAATCCGGCGGCCTGGTTCAGTGCTTCGGTGGTCTCGGTCACGTCGCCTGTGAGCATGCTGAAGTAGATCTTCGCGTGCGCATAGTCGGGCGTGACTTCGACCGCCTGGATCGTGACCATGCCCACGCGCGGGTCCTTCAACTCGCGCGCGATCAACTCCGTCAGATCCCGCTGGATCTGGTCGGCGACCTTGAAGGCGCGGTTGGGGGCGGCGGCTTTTCTTTTGGGCACAGTGGATATCGCTTGTCAGAGATGCAGTGGCAACCACCAGCGATCGCTGCGCGGCAAATAAAGAGCGGAAGGGTCGTGCGACATGACGACGCGTTCGGCTTTTCCGGTGATGCGGTTTTCGTCGATGAAACCGATGAAGCGCGAGTCGTTGCTGTTGTCCCGGTTGTCGCCCATCACCATGACGAAGCCCTTGGGCACCGTCACCGGT
Organism: Variovorax sp. P4_B10; assembly: GCF_056402375.1. Lineage (NCBI taxonomy): Bacteria > Pseudomonadati > Pseudomonadota > Betaproteobacteria > Burkholderiales > Comamonadaceae > Variovorax > Variovorax sp. P4_B10. The sequence goes on from NZ_JBFUHN010000061.1 coordinate 28,345, forward strand.
GCAAAGCTCCTGGAGTGATTGAAGGCTGGCAGCCGTGCGACCTCGATGTCGGAGCTCGCGCGATGCTCGCGCCAGATCTCTTCGTCCAGCACGCCCATTTCAGTGGGCACGGGCCGGGACTCCTCGACCAGCGTGCGTTTCACCGGCGTGCCATTGATGATGAGAACGTTGTCCCACATCGACACCGTGTCGCCACCACGCGCAACCACCCGCTTGATCAGGTTCACCCCGTCGGCCGGGGAATCGAAGGTGACGACATCGCCGCGCGCGGGCTCGCTCCAGCGCACCACCTGGTGCAGCGTGAACGGAACCCGGAGGCTGTAAGCCAGCTTGTTGACCACAACCCGATCCCCGGCCCACAGCGTGGGATTCATCGAGGACGACGGCACGTAGTTCCAGTCGGCCGCAGCCGAACGGAACACGAGCATGAGGCCGATGAAGAGCACGAGGCCCTTCTGCTGGCGCCATAGTTGCGTGAGTCGCGACATGATCGATGCCTCTCGTGCGCCTTACAGCGTACGAGCGATCTCCTTGATTTCGAAGAACTCAAGCTGATCGCCTTCCTTGATGTCGTTGTAGTTCTTGAGCTTGATACCGCACTCAAAACCTTCGCGGACTTCGCGGACATCGTCCTTCATGCGCTTGATCGAGTCGACTTCGCCGGTGTAGATCACCACGTTGTCGCGCAGCAGGCGGAAATGCGCACTGCGGTTGACCGAGCCCGAGGTGACGTACGAACCTGCCACCGTGCCGATCTTCGAGGCCACGAACACCGTGCGGATTTCGGCCGAGCCGATGATTTCCTCGCGGCGCTCCGGTGCCAGCATGCCCGACATCGCAACCTTGATCTCGTCCACAGCGTCGTAAATGATGCTGTAGTAGTTCAGCTGCACGCCGTTGTTCTCGGCCAGCTTGCGCGCACCGGCATCGGCACGCACGTTGAAGCCGATCACGACCGCCTTCGAGGCGATGGCGAGGTTGATGTCGCTTTCGCTGATGCCGCCGACGCCGGCGTACACGATCTGCACCTTGACCTCTTCGGTCGCCAGCTTGAGCAGCGACTGGGCCAGCGCTTCCTGCGAGCCCTGCACGTCGGCCTTGATGATGATCCGCAGCGTCTGCACTTCACCGGCCGAGAGGTCGGTGAACATGTTCTGCAGGTTCGCGGCCTGGGCCTTCGCCAGCTTCGTGTTGCGGAACTTGCCGGCACGGTAGGTGGCGATTTCGCGCGCACGGCGCTCGTCGGCCATCACCATGAACTCGTCGCCCGCTTGCGGCACTTCGGTCAGGCCCTGGATCTCGACCGGGATCGACGGACCCGCGGTCTTGATGGACTTGCCGTCTTCGTCCAGCATGGCGCGCACGCGGCCATAGGTGGAACCGGCCAGCACCACGTCGCCGGTCTTGAGCGTGCCGGACTGAACCAGCACGGTTGCGACCGGGCCGCGGCCCTTGTCGAGCTGCGCTTCGATGACCAGACCCTTGGCGGCGGCATCCACCGGCGCCTTGAGTTCCAGCACTTCGGCCTGCAGCAGCACTTGCTCGAGCAGGTCGTCGATGCCCTGGCCCGTCTTGGCGGACACCGGCACGAACGGCACGTCGCCGCCGTACTCTTCGGGCACGACCTCTTCGGCCACCAGTTCCTGCTTCACGCGGTCCAGGTTGGCGTCGGGCTTGTCCACCTTGTTGATTGCAACCACGATCGGCACACCCGCAGCCTTCGCGTGCTTGATGGCTTCCTTGGTCTGGGGCATGACGCCGTCGTCGGCCGCCACCACCAGGATCACGATGTCGGTGGCCTGCGCACCGCGGGCACGCATGGCCGTGAAGGCCTCGTGACCCGGGGTGTCGAGGAACGACACCATGCCGCGTCCGGTTTCCACATGGTAGGCACCGATGTGCTGCGTGATGCCGCCGGCTTCGCCCGCTGCGACCTTGGCGCGGCGGATGTAGTCGAGCAGCGAGGTCTTGCCGTGGTCGACGTGACCCATGACGGTCACGACAGGTGCGCGCGGCAGGGCTTCGGCGGTTTGCGCCGACACGTCCTCGTCGGTGAAGGCTTCCGGATCGTCCAGCGCGGCAACCACCGCGTTGTGACCCATTTCCTCCACCAGGATCATGGCTGTATCTTGGTCGAGCGACTGGTTGATGGTCGCCATCTGGCCCAGCTTCATCAATTGCTTGATGACTTCGCCGGCCTTGACGGCCATCTTGTGCGCGAGCTCGGCCACCGTGATGGTTTCGGGCACGTGCACTTCGAGAATGCGCGCCTCGACCGGTGCGGCCGGTGCGTGCTCTTCATGACCGCCGCGGTCGTTGCCGCGACGGCCACGCGGGCCACCGCGCCAGTTGCCGCGACCGACACCGCCGCTGGCATCGCCGCGGGTCTTGATTTCCTTCTTCTTGGCAGGGTCGCCTGCCCAGCTCGACGAGAGCTTGGCCGACTTGACTTCCTTGCCGGCACCGGCGGCGCCAGGGGCTGCAGCAGCACCCGGTGCGGCCGGCGCGCCGGCGCGCGCTGCGGGCGCGGTCGGCTTGTGCAGCGTGCCCTTGACCGCGGCCTTTTCGGGCTGCGGCTTCTCGGGCGCCTTGTGCGGCACCAGCACGCGGGCCGGTGCGTTCATCATGGCGCGAATGGCTTCGGCCTCGGCGAGTGCCTTGCGGCGACGCTCGTCCAGGTCCTTGGCGCGGGCGGCTTCCTCGTCGGCACGGGCCTTCGATTCGGCGGCGGCCTTGGCCTTGGCGTCTTCCTTGGCTTGCGTGGCGGCGGTCTGGGCGGCCAGCTTGGTGTCGGCGGCCTGCTGTTCGGCGGCGGCTGCAGCAGCGACTGCGGCAGGCGCCTCGACCGGCTTGGCGGCTTCCTTCGCGGGCGTTGCAACGGCTGCAGCAGCGGCCTTCTTCTCGGCGGCGATGCGTGCGGCTTCCTGCTCTGCCTGTTCGGCGCGCTCGGCCTTTTCGGCCTGCTCGCGTTCACGGGCTTCGGCTTCTTCACGCAGGCGGCGCTTCTCGGCCAGCTCTTCTTCCTGGCGGCGGATCAGCTCGGCCTGGCGGCGCGCCTCTTCTTCGCGGCGGGCCAGCTCGGCTTCGTCGATGCGGGGGGCCGCGGGTGCGGCAGCCGGCGCTTCAGCCACCTGCTGCGTCTCGGGCGTGGCCGGGTGGCCTTCATCGCGCTGGATGAAGGTGCGCTTCTTGCGCACCTCGACCTGGATGGTGCGGGCGCGGCCGGTGGCGTCGGCCTGCTTGATCTCGCTGGTCGACTTCTTGGTCAGCGTGATCTTCTTGCGCTCGGGCTCGACGGTGCCATGGCTGGCTTTGAGGTGGCCGAGCAGGCGCTGCTTGTCAGCCTCGGTGAGCGCATCGGTGGCGGCCGCTTTGGGCACGCCTGCGCTCTTGAGCTGGTCAAGCAAGGTTTCGGGAGTCTTCTTGAGCTCGTTCGCGAACTCGGCGACAGTGGTACTGGACATATTGGTTTCGTGCCTCCATGACCATCACTCTTGGCCGGCGAACCAATGTTCGCGGGCTTTCAAGATGAGGGCTTTGGCGTCATCGGCGCTTTGGCCGGTGATCTCGGTGAGTTCATCGACCGCGAGGTCGGCGAGGTCGTCGCGGGTGTTCACACCCGCCTCGATCAGCTTGGGAATCAGCTCGGGGTCCAAGCCTTCGAGGTCGCGCAGATTCTGCGAGACGGTCTCGACGCCCTCTTCCTTGGCGATTTCCATGGTCAGCAGCGCATCCTTGGCACGCGAGCGCAGCTCATTGATGGTGTCTTCGTCGAAAGCTTCGATCTCCAGCATTTCGGAGATCGGCACATAGGCCACTTCCTCGAGGCTGTTGAAGCCTTCGGAGATCAGGATGTCGGCGATTTCCTCGTCGACATCGAGCTTTTCCATGAAGAGCTTGCGGCTGGCATCCGTTTCGGTCGCCTGCTTCTGGGCCGACTCGTTGGCGTCCATGATGTTGATCTTCCAACCAGTGAGGTCGGAAGCGAGGCGCACGTTCTGGCCGCCGCGGCCGATGGCGATCGCGAGGTTTTCCTCGTCGACCACCACGTCCATGGCGTGCTTTTCTTCGTCCACCACGATCGACGACACGTTGGCCGGGGCCAGGGCACCGATCACGAACTGCGCCGGGTCTTCGCTCCACAGCACGATGTCGACACGCTCGCCGGCGAGTTCGTTCGTCACGGCGTTGACGCGGGTGCCGCGCACGCCGACGCAGGTGCCGATCGGATCGACACGCTTGTCGTGCGAGAGCACGGCGATCTTGGCGCGCGAACCCGGGTCACGGGCGCAGCTCTTGATTTCGAGCAGGCCTTGCTCGATTTCGGGCACTTCCTGGCGGAACAGCTCGATCATGAACTCGGGGGCCGAGCGCGACAGGATGATCGGCGCGCCGCGCAGCGTCAGGTCGACCTCCATGATCATGGCCCGCACGCGGTCGCCGTTGCGCAGGTTTTCCTTGGCGATCATCTCGCTGCGGCGCAGGCGGCCTTCGACGCGCCCGGCCTCCACGATGATGTCGCCCTTGTCCAGGCGCTTGACGGTGCCCACGAAGATCTTGTCGCCGCGCGACATGAAGTCGTTGAGCAGCATCTCGCGCTCTGCGTCGCGGATCTTCTGCAGGATGACCTGCTTGGCGGCCATGGCGCCGATGCGGCCGATCGGCACCGAATCCACCGCTTCCTCGATGTACTCGCCGACTTCGATGTCGGACATTTCTTCCTTGGCTTCGAACAGGAGGATTTCCTGGTCGGGCAGCTGCAGGCCGGCCTCATCGGGAACGACGTGCCAGCGGCGAAAGGTTTCGTAGTCGCCGCTGTCGCGATCGACCGCGACGCGAATGTCCACGTCGCCCTGATGGAGCTTCTTGGTGGCTTGCGCCAGTGCGGATTCGACCGCGCCGAAGACGACGTCACGTTCGACGTTCTTCTCGCGCGAGATCGCATCCACCAACATCAACATTTCGCGATTCATGCCACCACTCCTCTGGTCAGTCCGAAACATTCGTTTCGTCGTCAATATCCGAAAAACCCTGTTGGGTTTTGGCCTTGCGGCCCTTGAAATCCACAATTGGCGCGAGCCGCGCATCGCGCAGCTCGTCCAGCACGAAGCCCAGCGCCCGCAACGGTGCAGGCGCGCGCTTCTTGCTCACTTTTTGACCCGGCTTGGGCTCGGGCGCATCGCTCCAGACGATTTGCCAGCCCGGGGCTGCGTCAGCCCCCTCTGCCTTTTCGGCACGCTCCAGCGTGCCGCGAAATTTCTTGCGGGTGGCAGACACCTGGCCCGCCGCCGCCGCGCCCATGGGCGCCTTGAGCGTGATGTCGATCACCTCGCCCACAAAACGTTCGAAATCCTGCTCGTTGCGCAACGGCCTGTCGATACCCGGCGAGGACACCTCGAGCCGCTTGTAATCGACACCATCGACCTCCAGCGCGAACTGCAGTTGCCGAGTCACCTTCTCGCAGTCTTCGACCGTCACGAAGGGCTCGGGCACACCGGCAGCCACAGCTTCAGAGGTGGGGGCCGTCCAGGGCAAATCAATCGTCACGCGCAGCAATCCCCCGGCCGAGCGCTCGATCTCGACCAGGTCGTAGCCGAGGCCGGCCACGGTTTGTTCCACTATTTGCTGCAATGCCACGTGTTCGAAGATGCCTTTTAAATACTGAATCCGCCGAATTCAATGCAACCTGCCCGCCGCAGATGCCGAATGCCACGAATGATCAAGAATGCATAGACCAAAAAAAACGGGCGGTTGGTACCCGCCCGTTTGGTCGTGAGCCTCGAATTATATGCTATTCGTGTGATAAATGAAGGGGCATTGCTGCTCAAACGGGCGCCAGACGGCGAGATTTCGACCAGACCACTGCAAATAGCACCGCGCCGAGCGCCAATGCCGCCGCCGCAACCAGCAGCGGCTGCTCGAAAGAGCCCGTGCGCTGGGCCAGCGGCGCGGCAAACAGCGGGCCGATGATCTGCCCCACCCCATAAGACGCCGTGGCATAGCCGATCAGCCCGGCTGCGGCATTGCCGCGCAGCCGGCGCGCTTCCCGCATCGCAAAAAGCGTGATGGCGGTGAATGGCATGCCGAGCAACAGGCTGCCCAAGGCAAAGCCGGCGATGGTGGGCCACGCCACCGACAGCACCACGCCGAGCGCCTGCAGTGCATAGGCCGCCGCGAGCAGCAACCGGTTGTCCCAATGGGTGGGCGCGCGGGCGCCGATCAGCGCGCCAGGAATGATGGCTGCGCCGAACAGCGGCCAGAAGAAATCGGGCCATGACGAACCCGGCAGCGCCTGGCGTGCAATCACAGGCAGGAATGTGGCGGTAATGATGTATCCGAAGCCCGCCAGCCCGTAGAGCGCGACCAGCCAGATCGCGTCGCTGCGCGCTGCCCCGGAAGCCGCCACACCGCCGGCCGAAGCAGGCGCCCCCGAGGCGCCACCGCTGCCGTGTGCCACTTCACCGTCGTCGAACACCCGCCAGATGACTGCGATGAGCACCACCGCCAGCAGGCCCAGGCCGATCCACCCCACTTCCGAACCCCAGCGCCCCAGGGCGCCGCCGAGCAGCCCGGTCATTGCGATACCGATACCCGGCCCGGTGTAGATCACGCCAGCCAATGTCGGCGCGTTCGTTTCTGCCAACCGCCGCAGGCCCCAGCCCGATGCGAACACGAAGACCCAGGCGCTCATCACGCCAGCGGCGGCGCGCAGGATGCCCCAGCCCGTGAAGCTGTGAAGCAGGCCCATGCCGATCAGCAATGCCGCGGTGGCGGCCAACCCGCCCCGGACCATGCTCGACGCCTTGATTCCGATGGCGGCGCAGCTGACGGCGCCAAGGAAATAGCCCAGGTAATTGAGCGACGCCAGCACGCCGCCCGCGGCCAGTTCCAGTTTTCCCTCGTGCAGCATGATGGGCAGCATGGGCGTGAAGGCGAAGCGCCCGAGGCCCATCGCCACCGCCAGCGTGACCATGCAGGCCAGCGCCGCGCGCCAGGCTCCCCGCCGGCCTTGTCCGTTTCCCGACATTTCTTGATCTCTCTTCGTTCTATTCCAGCAGCGCAGCCGCCACCAGTTTCTGCGTGTAAGGATGCGCGGGCGCGTCGAGCACCCGCTCGACCGGCCCGGTTTCCAGGATGGCCCCGTCCTTCATCACGATGACCTGGTGCGCCATGGCGCGGATCACCTCGACGTCGTGCGTGATCAGCAGGTAGCTCAGCCCCCGCTCCCGCTGCAGACGCTGCAGGAGGCCGAGCACCTGCTTCTGGATCGTCACGTCGAGCGCGCTGGTGGGCTCGTCGAGCACCAGCAGTTGCGGATCGACGATCAGCGCGCGCGCAATCGCCAGCCGCTGGCGCTGGCCGCCCGAGAACTCGTGCGGGTAGCGGTCGAGCAGCGAGGGAAATTGCGCCTCGGTCAGCCCCACATCGGCCAGCGCAGTGAGCGATCGGGCACGGCGCGCCTCAGTATCGAGTTCCGGCGCATGGACGCGCAACCCCTCCCCCACGATCTGCTCGACCGTCATGCGCGGCGAGAGCGAGGAGAACGGGTCCTGGAACACCACCTGCATCGTGCGGCGCAGGGCCAGGTCCGACGCGCGATCGACCGCCCAGCCCTTGCCCTCCACCTTCAGCTCGCCCCGGTGCTTCAGGAGCCCGAGCGCCGCGAGCGCCAGCGTCGACTTGCCCGAACCCGACTCGCCGACCACGCCCAGCGTCTCGCCCGGCACGATGCGGAAATCGGCGCCCTGCACGGCGACGAATTCGCCCTTGCGGAACCAGCCGGCAAGGCCCGGCCTGGACACCGGGTAGCTCACGCGCAAGGCTTTGGCTTCGAGCACCGGTGCGGCATCGGCCCGTGCGGCCACCGCCGCCACGTCGCGCGCCGGATGGCTGTCGATCAGCTTGCGGGTGTAGGCGTGCTGCGGGGCATCGAACACAGTGGCCACGGCGCCATGCTCGACGATGTGGCCGTTCTCCATCACCGCCACGCGGTCGGCAAAGCGGCGCACGAGATTCAGGTCGTGGGTGATCAGCAGCACGGCCATGCCGTACTTGCGCTGAAGGTCGGCCAGCAGCTCGAGGATCTGGGCGCGCACGGTGACGTCGAGGGCGGTGGTCGGCTCGTCGGCCAGCAGCAGGCGCGGCTTGCAGGCGAGCGCCATGGCGATCATGGCGCGCTGGCGCTGGCCGCCCGACAGCTGGTGCGGGAACGACCTCGCACGCCGCGCCGGCTCGGGAATGCCTGTGTCGGCGAGCAGCTGGACGGCGGCGGCCTGCGCGGCACGGGCGGACAGCCCCTCGTGCAGTTCGAGCACCTCGGCAATCTGGTCGCCCACCGAGTAGAGCGCGTTGAGCGCGGTCATCGGCTCCTGGAAGATCATCGCGATCTCCTTGCCGCGGATGCCTCGCAGCTCGCGCTCGGGGATCGCCAGCAGGTCGCGCGGACTCTGCGAGCCTTCGGGGCCGAAGAGTCTTGCGACACCGGCGAGATCGGCGTTCTGCACCAGCCGCAGCAGCGACAGTGCGGTAACGGTCTTGCCCGAGCCCGACTCGCCCACCAGTGCAAGCTTTTCGCCGGCGGCGATCTGGACGTCGACACCGTGCACCACCGCCTTGCCGCTGAAGGAGACCCGCAGGCCCTTCACGTCGAGCAGGGGACTTTTCGTTGTGATGCCGTTCACTTGTCGACCTTCCGCGGATCGAGCGCATCGCGCAGCGCGTCGCCCATGAAGGTCAGCAGCATCAGCGTGACGACCAGCACGCCGAAGGTGGACAGCGAGATCCACCAGGCGTCGATGTTGGCCTTGCCCTGGCTCAGCAGTTCACCGAGCGACGGCGTGCCGGGCGGCACGCCCAGCCCGAGGAAGTCGAGCGACGTGAGCGCCAGGATCGCCGCGCTCATCCGGAACGGCAGGAAGGTCACGACCGGGACCATGCTGTTGGGCAGGATGTGGCGCCACATGATCTGCAGGTTGCTCACGCCGAGGGCGCGCGCGGCGCGGACGTAGTCCATCTGGCGGTTGCGCAGGAACTCGGCGCGAACGTAGTCGGCCAACCCCATCCAGCCGAACAGGCTCAGCAGAATCAGAAGCAACGCCACGCTGGGCGCGAAGATCGCGCTGAAGATGATCAGCAGGTAAAGCTCCGGCATCGAACCCCAGATCTCGATGAAGCGCTGGAACGCGAGATCGATCTTGCCCGCGAAATAGCCCTGCACGGCCCCCGCCGCCACGCCCAGCACCGTGCCGATGGCGGTCAGCGCCAGGCCGAACAGCACGCTCACGCGAAAGCCGTAGATGAGCTGCGCCAGCAGGTCGCGGCCGCGATCGTCCGTGCCGAAGAAATTGTCGCCCGTCGGCGCGGCCGGGCTCGGCGCCTTGGCGAAGTAGTTGAGCGTCTTCGGTCCGTAGGGGTTGGGTGCGTAGATCGCCCAGTTGTCGCCCCGGGTGATGCGATCGCGGATGAAGGGATCGAGGTAGTCGGCCGGCGTCTCGAAGTCGCCGCCGAAGGTCTTCTCGGAGTACTCGCGCAGCACGGGGAAATAGGTGCGCCCTTCATAACGGAGAACCAGCGGCCTGTCGGTGGACAACACCTCGGCGAACAGGCTCAGCACCACCATCACGGTGAAGATCACCAGGCTCCAGTAGCCGAGCCGGTTGCGCTTGAAGCGAAGCCAGGCGCGGCGGCCGGGCGAGATGTGGGCGGTTGTCGTCTTCGGCGCGGGCGTGACGCCCACGTCGGCCGGTACGGCGATGGGCATGGCGCTTTCAGTCGAATTTGACACGCGGGTCTACCCAGACATAGCAAAGGTCGGAAATCAGTTTGGTCACCAGGCCGATCAGCGTGAAGAGGTACAGGGTGCCGAGCACCACCGGGTAGTCGCGGCGGATCACGCTCTCGTAGCCCAGCAGGCCAAGGCCATCGAGCGAGAACAGGGTTTCGATCAGCAGCGAGCCCGCGAAGAACGCGCCGATGAAGGCCGAAGGCAAGCCCGTGATGATCGGAATCAGCGCATTGCGGAACACATGCTTCCACAGCACCTGCCGCTCCCCCAGCCCCTTGGCCCGGGCGGTCAGCACGTACTGCTTGCGGATCTCCTCGAGGAAAGCGTTTTTCGTGAGCATGGCTGTCACGGCGAAGCTGCCGAGCACCATCGCCGTGATCGGCAGGGTGATGTGCCAGAGGTAGTCGACGATGCGCGCGCCCCAGCTCAGTTCGTCCCAGTTGGATGAGGTCAGCCCGCGCAACGGAAACCACTGCAACTGCCCGCCGAAGACCACCAGCAGCGCCACGCCGAGCACGAAGCCAGGAAYGGCGTAGCCAACGAGCACGATCAGCGTGCTGATCAGGTCGAAGCGCGTCCCCGCCCTCACCGCCTTGGCAACGCCCAGCGGCACTGCCACGCCGTAGCTGATGAAGAAGGTCCAGAGGCCGAGGCTGATCGACACCGGCAGCTTCTCGAGAATCAGCGTCCACACGTCCTTGTTCTGGAAGAAACTTCTGCCGAGGTCGAAGCGCGCGAACTGGCCGAGCATTTGCCAAAGGCGTTCGTGCGGCGGCTTGTCGAAGCCGTAGAGCGCCTTGATCTGCGCCAGCCGCTTGGGATCGACGCCCTGGTTGCCCCGGTAGGAGCCGCCGCCCGATTCGAAGCCGCCACCGCCGTCACGGCCCGCCGTTTTTGCCTCCGCCAGGTACTGTTCCACCGGCCCCCCGGGCACGAACTGGATGACGAGAAAAGTGACCAGCAAAACGCCCAGCAGCGTGGGAATGAACAGCAGCAGTCGTTTGAGTACATAGGAGAGCATTGGCCTGTTTCCTTCTCTTCTATGGCTTCGGCGGCTTGGCCCACCAGGTCCCCATGACCCAGTCTTCTCCACCGGCATACGGCGGCATCGGTGCCCTGAACGCCAGGCGCCAGTCGTCGTAGACGATTCGGTGCGAGGTCAGCGTCCACTGGGGAATCAGGTAGTGGCTGTGCATGACGACCCGGTCCAGCGCGCGGCACGCGGGCAGCAGGTCGGCCTTGGTGTCGGCATCGACGATGTCCTTGAGCAAGGCGTCGACCGCCGGCGTGGACACGCCCATGTAGTTGCCCGAGCTCTCCGTCCTGGCCGCCTTGCTGCCGAAGATCTCGAGCAGCTGCTGGCCCGGGTTGTTGGTGCCGGGAAAGTTGATGGTGGTGATATCGAACTCGAACCGGTCGAGCCGCTCCTGGTAGAGCGCGAAGTCGACAGTCGCGAAGTTCAGCGCGATGCCGAGCTTCTCGAGGTTGCGCATCCACGGCGACACCGTGCGAACCCCGCCCTCCTTGCTGTCGAGGTACTCCAGCCGCATGGCCTCGCCCTTGGCGTTGCGCAGTGCGCCGTCGCGGTATTCCCAGCCGGCTGCCTTCAGCAGGTCGCGCGCCCGGCGAAGGTTGCTGCGCAACGACTGGTCCGCGCCTTCGGTGGTGGGTGGAACGTACATGGGGCCGAAGCTGGCGTCGGGAATCTTGCCGCGCCAGGGTTCGAGCAGGGCCTTCTCTTCGGCCGAGGGCAGACCCTGGGCCTCGCAATCGGTGTTGCCGAACAGGTCCTTCACGCGCGGATAGCCGCCGTAGAACATCTGGCGGTTCATCCACTCGTAGTCCAGCGCGAGACCGAGCGCTTCGCGTACGCGCGGGTCCTTCAGCCTGTCGCGGCGGCTGTTCAACACGAAGCTCTGGAAGCCCGAGGGCTTCTTGTGCTGGAACTCCCGCTTGATGAGCTCGCCGGTGTCGAAGCGCTTGCCGTTCACCCGGCGCGCCCAGTCGCCGGCCGAATAGAAACTCATCATGTCGAACTCGCCGGCCTTCAGCGCCTCGAGGCGGGCCGTGTTGTCCTTGTAGATCTTGATGGTGATGCGATCGAAGTTGTGGGTGCCGCGGTTCACCGCCAGGTTGGCGCCCCAGTAGTTGGGGTCGCGCACGTAGGTGATGTCCTTGCCGAAGCGCACCGGCCCGATCTTGTAGGCGCCGCTGCCGATGGGGATGTCCATCACCACCTGGTCGAAGGGCTTGGCCTTGCCGTTCTCCACGCCCCATGCGCGGCTGAAGACCGGCAGGCCGCCGACGATCAGCGGCAGTTCGCGGTTCGGCGTCTTGAAGCGAAAGCGGATGGTGCGCCTGTCGAGCACGTCGGCGCCATCGACCTCCTGCAGCAGGGTCTTGTAGCCCGGCGAGGTGAAGGGGCCGATCAGCGTGTCGTAGCTGTGCTTCACATCGGCTGCTTCCACGGGCATTCCGTTGTGGAAGCGGGCCTCCGGCCGCAGCCGGAACGTCACGCTGCGACGGTCGGGTGCGACCGTCACGTCCTCCGCCAGCAGGCCGTAACCCGAGGCCGTCTCGTCCATCGAGCCGGTCAGCAGCGATTCGAACAGCAGGCTGTCGAGGTAGGCCGGCGGCGCTCCCTTGATGGTGAAGGGGTTGTACTTGTCGAAGGTCGAATAGCGCTGATTGCTCACGAGCCGGAGCTCGCCACCCTTCGGCGCCGCAGGGTTGACGTAGTCGAACGACGTGAAGCCCGGCGCGTATTTCAGGTCGTCCCAGAGTGCATATCCATGCGCCGCCCACACAGGAGCCGCACACACCAACAACCACCAGACCCGGAGAAACCGCATGCGAGAATTCTGCCCAAGATTTTCACGAGGCAACTTCATGGGCTTTCTTTCCGGCAAAAAACTGTTGATCACCGGTGTGTTGAGTAATCGCTCGATCGCTTACGGCATCGCCAAGGCGTGCCACGAACAAGGTGCGGAGCTCGCCTTCAGTTATGTCGGTGAGCGGTTCAAGGACCGTATCACCGAATATGCCGCAGACTTCGGCTCGAAGCTGATTTTTGACTGCGACGTGAGCGACGACGCGCAGATCGACAAGCTCTTCGCCGATCTCGCCCAAGCCTGGCCCCGATTCGACGGTTTCGTGCACAGTATCGGCTTCGCCCCGCGCGAAGCCATTGCAGGCGACTTCCTCGACGGTCTCTCGCGCGAAGGCTTCAAGATCGCACACGACATCAGCGCCTACAGCTTCCCGGCGATGGCCAAGGCGGCCCTGCCCTACCTCAACGACAAGTCGGCCCTGCTGACGCTGACCTACCTGGGCGCCGAACGCGCACTGCCCAACTACAACACCATGGGCCTGGCCAAGGCCTCGCTCGAAGCCTCGGTGCGCTACACCGCCGCCTCGCTCGGCCCGAAGGGCATGCGGGTGAACGGCATCAGCGCCGGCCCGATCAAGACGCTGGCCGCGAGCGGCATCAAGGGCTTCGGCAAGATGCTGGCGGCCGTGGCCGACGCCTCGCCGATCCGGCGCAACGTGACGATCGAGGAAGTCGGCAACGTGGCCGCCTTCCTGCTGAGCGACCTGGCCAGCGGCGTGACGGCCGAGATCACCTACGTGGACGGAGGCTTCAGCAATGTGGTCGGGGGCATGGCGGAGTAAGTTCGCATTCAAGGGCTTGCAACGTCCGCACAGCGGCCGCTCATCGCTATTAATTTCATAGCACATGCTGAATCGACGCTCCCTTCTGCTGCTGGCCGGTTTGGGCCTGCCCCTGGGCCGCGCGGCGTTCGCACGCAACGCCGCTCCGGCCCTGATGCTGGCCGAGGTCTACCGCCCCGGCATGTCGCTGGCCGACTACTGGGTCAGCGAGAAATACGACGGCGTGCGCGGCTACTGGGACGGCAAGCAACTCTGGACACGCGGCGGCGAACCCATCGCGGCGCCGGCCTGGTTCACGGCGTTGCTGCCAAGGCAGCCGCTGGATGGCGAACTGTGGGCGGGCCGCGGCCGGTTTGCGCATGCCGTGTCCACCGTGCGCAGCCAGACGCCGAACGATGTCGCCTGGCGCGAGATGCGCTTCATGGTGTTCGACATGCCGGCCCAGCCCGGCGACTTCACGGCGCGCCTGGCGGCCCTGCGCAAGCTGCTGCCGATCACCGACGCGCCCTGGGTCGTCCTGGTGCCGCAAGAGCGCGCCACCACGCACGCCGAGCTGCAGGCCCTGCTCGACAAGACGGTGAAGATGGGCGGCGAAGGCCTGGTGCTGCACCGCGGCGGCTCGCTCTACCGCGGCGAGCGCAACAACGACCTGCTCAAGGTCAAGCCCTATGACGATGCCGAAGCGCGCGTGGTGGGCCATGCGACTGGCAAGGGCAGGAACGGCAGCCGGCTCGGCGCGCTCGTCGTCGAGACACCTGAAGGCAAGCGCTTCAAGCTCGGCAGCGGATTGACCGACGCCGAACGAGAAAACCCGCCCGCCATCGGCAGCTGGGTCACCTACCGCTACAACGGCACCAATGCCAGCGGCCTGCCGCGGTTCGCGCGCTTCATGCGGGTGCGCGAAGACGCCCCGCACTCCTGAGCGATCAACTGCTCTTGCGAACGCAGTCGGCGTAGTAGCGCTTCTTGCCGGTCTCGTCGACACGCGCCACCAGGCCGTGGATGTCGGTCTCGAAGCCCGGGCACTGCAGGTTGAACTCGCGCGAGAACTTGAGGTAGTCGACGATCTTCTTGTTGAACACCTCGCCCGGGATCAGCAGCGGAATGCCCGGCGGATACGGCGTGATCAGGCTCGTGGTGATGCGGCCTTCGAGCTCGTCGATCTCCACGCGCTCGGTCTTGCGGTGCGCAATGTGGGCGAACGCGTCGCTCGGCTTCATCGCCGGCGTGAGGTCGCTCAGGTACATCTCGGTCGTCAGGCGCGCCACGTTGTAGCGTGCGTACAGCTGGTGGATGTGCTGGCACAGGTCGCGCAGGCCCAGGCGCTCGTAGCCCGGGTGCTGCTGGCAGAACTCCGGCAGGATGCGCCACATCGGCTGGTTGCGCGCGTAGTCGTCCTTGAACTGCTGCAGCGCCGTGAGCAGCGTGTTCCAGCGGCCCTTGGTGATGCCGATGGTGAACATGATGAAGAAGCTGTAGAGCCCGGTCTTCTCGACGATCACGCCGTGCTCCGCGAGGAACTTGGTCACCACGCTCGCGGGAATGC
>NZ_JBFUHN010000062.1:0-42377 GCF_056402375.1 Variovorax sp. P4_B10
GGAGATGTATGTCGACGCGCAGGCCTACAGGGCTCACGTGCAGACGCCCCACTTCCAGAAATTTCGCGCGGAGACCGACGCCATGATGCTGCGCCGCGAACTGCATGAAGTCGTACCCGTGCGTCTTGGAGCCAAGGCAAGCCTGAGCGGCCAGCCGCTCGTGCGCGTCGCGGAACTCACGATCGATCCAGCCCAGCTCCAGGCCTACAAGGACGCCGTGACGGAAGAAATCGACACGTCGATCCGCATCGAGCCGGGCGTGCTGGCAATCTATGCCGTTGCACTGAAGGAGCAGCCCGCCCAATTGCGCTTCTTCGAGATCTACGCGGATGACGCGGCGTATCGATTGCATATCGATTCGCCGCACTTCAAGAAGTACGTCGAGGTCACCAAGTCCATGATCGTTTCGCGCAAGCTCATGGAGGCGCAGCCCATTGCCCTCGGCCTTCCCTCACGCTGAATTCACCACACCACGCTTGCATCCATGATCTCTTTCGCCCACATCAAGAGCCTGCAGATTTCCGCTCTTGCCGCCGTCGTCCTGAGCGGCTGCGCAGCGGATGCCGTGCACACGCAGGCTTCTGCCACCAAGGCACCGGCCTACTACGTCTCGGAATTCGAGGTCACGGATCCGGAGGGCATCAAGCCCTACAGCGCGCAAGTGGACTCGACCTTCAAGCCCTTCGGCGGCTACTACTTCGTGCGGGGTGGGCAGGTCAGGTCACTGGAAGGCGAGCCTGGCAAACGCATCGTCATGATTGCTTTCCCCAGCCTCGAGCAGGCACAGGCCTGGTACGACTCGCCAGCGTACCGGGCGATCCGGCCCATTCGCTTCAAATCGGCGAAGTCGCGCGTGTACATCGTCGAGGGCGCTCCGCCTGTGCCAGAACACGTCCTTCGGTAACGGGCCAAGCAAGAGAAAAAGACGAAAGCATCGTCCATGAAATCATCGAATCAGCCTGCGCTGCCTCCGGAACGCCCTGTCTGTTGATTGCCGCCGAAAATTGACCCTGAATTGGAGTCTCTTACCGAAGGTCAACCACCATCGCTAAGCCAGCGGCCTGTCAAATCAATTGCCTCAGCCAAAATCCTGGCAATCGTTTTGACAGGTGCACCAACCGGCTCTCTCCAGAGGGGAAAGCTGAATCAGTGCATGTCAAACCAAATACGTCACCCATCTCAAGATAGCCGCCCTWCTTCCTGATCAGCGGCGCTTCTGTTGCTCAAACCGATGCGCTTGAAGAGCCGCTCCCAGCGTGGCGCTCGGCCGAGAAAGCCGTCGCGAGGACCCTCGGTATCGCCCAGCCGGCGGTCAGTCGTCATATCGTCGTCCGGAACGGTCGAAAGCCAGAAGCAAGCCTGCGAGCAATGCACCGCCTGCGGCAGCGATCAATACCGCTTTCACCGGTTCGGCTGCTATCTGTTTCGCGCAGGACTCCTGCCACTCGGCCGCGCGTTCCCTGAGGTTCACTATTCTTCTCCCGACTTCGTTGACAGCGTCCTGCGCGTAGACCCTGCCAGTGCCGACGGCGTCTGCGGCAACGTCCTTCGCATCCGCTGCAATACCTCGGACGGTGTCGAGGGCCTCGCCCGCGGTCGCCTTCGCATCCGAGGCGCTTGACCGCAAGGCCTGGACCGTGTCGCCGGCAATCGTCTTCGCCTCGTCGGCGAGCCCGCTGGCCGCCGTGGATGCGTCTCGCCCGGCTTGGCGTGCTTCGTCGGCAAGTTGGGAGGGGGTCTTTGCGTCGTCTGCCATGGCTGTCTTTCAAAGGAGCAAAAGGGGTTGCGAAGCAGGTATTTAGGAGATCCCGACCGCGTTGCCGTGTCGGGTGGGACAGGCATCTCTTGTAGGCGAAAGCAAACCACCACTGCAGACGGCGTTGACTGGCCCATGAAAACTTCGAGGAGCTCGCCGACCACGGAGCGTCGCGGCTGCCCGCGCTCGGCCCTCAGGCGCCAGGCAGCGCCGCGCCGGTATCCAGCGCCCAGATCTGCGCCAGCAGCGCACGAGCACGTTCGCTTCCAATCACGGGCGAAGCCAACTCCAGAAACTTTCCCTCAAGCTCGCCATCTGTCAGCGCCTGCTCGGGGTCGCCCTTGCGATTGGGCTGGAGGTGGTCGAGGCGACGCCCGTCGCGGGTTTCGATCACGACGCGCGCGGCGCGCTGTCCCGGAAATGCCGCATCCAGTGCTGGATCGACCGTGACGTCGATGCGCTCCATCAGCGCGCGCGTGACCCGGTCATCCAGCCGGGCCGGCTCGTAAGCCACGAGGCGCACGCTGCCGTGCGTCAACGCCGTAGCCACGACGTACGTCAGGCTGAACCGCGCTTCGTTGGCCGTGGTCGGATGTGTGTAGCAGGCAATGTCGAGCGCTGGACGGTACGTCGCCACCTGCACGCGCTCTATATCGCCGGCTTCGAGACCGTGACGCTGCTTCAGCTCCAGCGCGCCGTCGATGGCGGCGAAGGTGTGACCGCAGCCGATGTGGTTCTTGAAGGTCAGCCTGGTGATGTGGAAGTCCTGTCCCAGTGTCACCCCTGCCTGCGACCAATCCGGACCGTTGCTCATGGCTTGACCCAAGCCGATCTCCCCTTCCAGCACGTCGAGCGAGCCTGTAACGCCGCGCCCCGCAAGCCGGGCCGCAAGCCGGGCCGCAAGCACGCCGGCCTCGGCGGCGCGGCCTGCATGCAGCGGCTTGGACATCGAGTCCATGCGGAATGCCTGCTGCAGGCCCGCCGTGAAGGTGGCGGCCGTCGCCAAGGCATGCGCGAAGGCCACCTCATCGAGCGACATCAAGCAACCAGCCGCGGCCGCAGCGCCGAAACTGCCGACCGTTCCCGTGCTGTGCCAGTACTTGTAATGCGGCCGGCCCATGACGACGCCGATGCGCGTCGACACCTCGTACCCCAGGACAACACCTCGCAGGAATTCGAGACCGCTCGCGCCAACGTCCTGGGCGGCGGCCAAGGCGGCCGCAATGGTCGCGGCGCCCGGGTGGTACATGGCGTCGCGGAAACTGTCGTCCACTTCCGCTGCGTGAGCGGCCGTTCCGTTGATGAGCGCTGCCGCGCGCGCTGTGGCCGAGCGGCCCAGGATGAGTGAAGCCCGACCGCGGTCGAGGTCGTCGGCCAAGGCTTCTTCGAGTTGTTGAACGGGCGCGGCGGCCAGGCCGGGGAACACCGAGGCGTACCAATCGATCACGGCGCGCTTCGCATGGTGAGCGACCTCGGGCGGCAAGGACTGCCGGCGGAACTCCGCTGCGTAACGGGCGAATGTCTCTGTAGCGTGCATTTCAATTCTCCGGATCCGCAAGCACCACCACCCCGTCGGCGGCACGCACGCCCTGCCCCTGCGGCAGCACGAAGACCGGGTTGATCTCGGCCTCGAGCAAGCGGTCGCCCAACTGGGCTGCCATCTGCGAGAAGGCGACGATGGCAGTCACAAGCGCCTCGACATCGGCCTTGGGGCGACCGCGGAATCCGTCCAGCAAAGGCCAGGTCTTCAGCTCGCGCGCCATGGAGAGCGCGTCCTCGTGGCTCAGACCACCCTGGGCGGGCAGCAGCCGCATCGTGGTGTCCTTGAACAACTCGGCCGTGATGCCGCCCATGCCCAACAGGATGGCCGTGCCCAACGCATCGTGGTGCATGCCCAGGATCAGCTCCGTGCCGCCGCCCACCATTTCCTGCACCAGGAAGCGCTGAGGCCGCACGCCTACCTTGCTCTCGACCTCGGAGGCCATCGCCTGCAGGCGCGCCCCCACCGTCTCGGCCGTCAGGTTCACGGCGACGCCGCCGACATCGCTCTTGTGCGTGATCTCGGCCGACAGAATCTTGAGCACGACACGGCCGCCCAGTTCGCTCGCCGCAGCTTCGGCTTGACTTGGCGTGGTCACGATCACCTCACGCGCACAGGGCACGCCGAAGCGAGTGAACAGCTGCTTGGCCTGGGCTTCGTCCAGGGAGCCTGCCGGCAGGTCGTCGATGCGCACAGCCGCCGCAGGCGCGCTGGACGGCTTCGGCTCTTGCCAACTGCCGACGTCCAGCATGGCGCCCAGCGCACTGGTGCAGCTTTCGGCTGCGGCAAACGCGGGCACACCGCGCTGCGTGAGCAACGCCGCGACTTCGGGCGCGTGCGGGCTCACGTAGGCGATCACGGGCTTGTCCGAGTTGGGCAGGCAGTCCTGGATGGCACCCGCCATCAGCTCCGGCATGGCCAGGCTGGAGGAGCCGACGATGATCGCGAGCGCGTCGTAGCTCGGGCTCTTGAGCAGGATATTGATGGCGCCGCGCAGCAAGTCCGGCTGTAGACCCGCCAAGGTCACGTCGATGGGGTTGCGGTCGAGCACGGCGTGATCGCCGGACTGCAACGCGCGCAAAGCCTCGGCCGTTGCAGCATCCGGCGCCGGCGTCTCGAAGCCTCGCATGCCCAGATCGTCCGAAACCAGGGTTCCAGCTCCGCCCGTCGAGGTCAGGATGGCCACGCGCTTGCCGCGCAGCCTGCGGCCCGTGGCCAGCGCGACCGGAATGTCGAGCAGATCGCCAAAGGTCTGGGCGCGAATCACGCCGACCTGCCTGAACAACGCGTCGTACATGCTGTCGGCGCCTGCCAATGCACCGGTGTGCGATACGGCTGCCTTCGCACCGGCTTCGGAGCGACCGATCTTGAACGCCACGACAGGCTTGCCCGCGCGAGCCGCCTTCAGCGCAGCGGCGCGAAATTTCTCGGGATTGCGGACGCTCTCCACGTAGAGGGCGATGACCTTGGTGTCCGCGTCGTCAGCCAGATGATCGACAAAATCCGCCAGGTCCAGATCCACCTCGTTGCTGGTCGAGATCAATTTCGACAGGCCGATTCCGCGTGCGGCGGCGCGCGAAAGCAGCGCCCCCAGGATGCCTCCGCTTTGAGAGACCACGCCGATCCCGCCGACCGGGAAATGATCCATCTCGAGCGCGCCACTGGCGGAAAGCACGATGCTGTCGGTCAGGTTGACAAGCCCGATCGTGTTGGGGCCGAGGATCCGCATGCTGCCGCCCGCCTCGATCAGTTGCTGCTGGCGACGCGCGCCCTCCTCCCCAGTCTCCGTGTAGCCGCTGGCGAGCACGATCGCGGCAGCAGTCCCCTTGGCCGCGAGTTCGCGCACGGCCTGATGCGCCCGCTCCGCGCCCAGCAACACGATGCCCACATCGGGTGTGCCGGGAATCGAAGCGATGTCGGGATAGCAGGTCAGCCCGCCAATGGAATCGACACGCGGGTTGACTGGATAGATCTCGCCCGTGAATCCGTGCTTGCGCAGGTAAGCCACCGGGCGGCCGGCGGTCTTGGCGGCATCCGCCGAAGCACCGATCACTGCGACGCTGCGTGGCTTGAGGAGCCTGGTGATGGCGTTCATCTCGGTCATTTCGTCGTCTCGTTTTTCGCGCTGCTCTTGGCCAGGAAGGCCATCACCGACTCGCGATGCTCGGTGCTGGTGTAGCAAATACCCTGCGCCTGGCTCCCCTGTGCGAACACCTGGTGCGCGGACAACTCGAAGCTCTGGTTGAGGATCGTCTTTCCGAGCGCCAATGCGGTGGCCGATCCCTTGCTCATCTCGGCCGCCCAGCGCTGCGCATCGGGGACGAGGGTCTCGGCATCCGACTGGCGATCGGCGATGCCAAGGCTGAGGGCCTCTTCGAGCTCGACCTTTCGGCCGCTGAAGATCAGTTCCTTGGCTTTCGAGAGGCCTACCCGGCGCGGCAGGAAGTACATGCCGCCGCCATCGGGAACGATGCCGCGATGGATGTAAGACCAGGTGAAGCTCGCCGCATCCGAAGCGATGATGAAGTCGCATGCCAGGGCCGTGTCGGCCCCCAGGCCGGAAGCAGCCCCGTTGACGGCAGCGATCGTTGGCTTGGGCATGGTGTGCAGGAGCGATTGGGTGTGGTGAACACGTTGCTGGCGACTCCAGCCGTTGAAGCCGACCTCGCCTGCAGGAGCCCGCATCCGCCGCTCCATGCCGGCAACATCCCCGCCGGCGCAGAAGCCCTTGCCGCGTCCGGTGAGCACCAGTGCGCGAATCGCCTTGTCGTGGGTCACATGCTCCAGCGCCGCGATGAATTGCGTGCGCATGTCGTCGCTCATGGCGTTGCGCTTTTCGGGGCGGTTCAGCCACAGCGTGGCGATGCCGTCCGCAACTTCCAGCTCGATCAGTTGTTCAGTCATTTCACCGTTTCCTTCATTCGTTGGTGATGTTGTTTTCCTTGACGACCTTGCGCCAACGCGCTTCCTCGCCCTTGGCGTACTTGTCGAAGTCCGCCGGCGAGCCTGCGTTGATCACGAGGCCCTCCCCTTCCACGCGCTTGCGAAAGGCCTCCGTCTGGACGGCCTTCCTGGCGGCGGTGTTCAGGCGGGCGATGACATCAGCCGGAGTGCCGGCGGGCGCATACAGGCCGTACCAGCTGTCGGCCACGTAGCCGGGCACACCGCCTTCGGCCATCGTGGGCACCTTGGCAAGGGCGTGGGAGGACGATCGCGTGGCCGTGGTCACTGCAAGTGCGCGCAGCTTGCCGCTTTCGACGAAAGTGCCCACTGCAGCCGCTGTTGCGAACATGACGTCCACCTGCCCACCCAGCAGATCGGTGATGGCCGGACCCGCGCCCCGGTAGGGGATGTGGGTGATGTTCGTCTTCGTCAGGTTCTTGAAGAGTTCGCCGGCGAGGTGCGCCGAAGTGCCTGCGCCCTGGGACGCGAACGAGAGCTTGCCCGGGTTCGCCTTGGCCGCGTTGATGAGGTCCTTGACCGATTTGAGTGGACTGTCTGCGCGCACCACCAACACATTCGGCGAAACCCCGACGAGCATGACGGGTGCAAAGGCCTTCTCGTGGTCGTAGGGCAACTTGCTCTGGATGCTGGGGTTCACCACATGGGCGACGGTGGCCATCACCATCGTGTAGCCGTCGGGTGCGGCCTTGGCCACCGCGTCCGTCCCGATGATCGTGCCGGCGCCGGGCTTGTTGTCGATGATGACCGGCTGGCCCAGCTCCTGGCCCATTGCGATGCCCATGGTGCGGGCGACCAGATCCGTGCCGCCRCCGGGCGCGAACGGCACGACGATCTTGACGGGCTTGTCGGGGAAGGCTGCGAGTACGGGCGTCGAGATTGCGGTGGTCGAAGCTGCGACCGAAAAAAGAACCAGGGCGGTCCTGAAGCGTGCCGAGAGCAGGCTTTTTTGCATGGTTGTCTCCGATTGGAACAGGGTCGAAAAAGGCAGGATCGATGGCGGCTTGAGTCTTCTCATCGAGCGCCTTGAGCTTAGGTTTTCAAAGCGTCCTGCGCACCCCCCTATTTCCAACGAGTGGAATTACACTTCGGGCTTGTCCTTCAGTGCCAACCCTCCGTGCCCACGCCCACCAGACGCCAACATTTCGAAGAGCCGACGCTGAACCGCTCTCTCGAGCGGGGGATCGAGATCCTCCGTGCCTTCAGGCCGGGTGCCGACGCGCTGGGAAACGGAGAAATCGYGGAGCGCACCGGGCTTTCGCGCRCCACCGTCAGCCGCCTGACACAGACACTGGTCGAAGTCGGCATGCTCGAGCACGACCGCACCCTTCGGGCCTACCGGCTTGCCGCGCCGGTATTGAGCTTTGCCCACGCCATGCGCGCCGGCTCCCCTGTGTTGAACACGGTCGCTCCGCTGATGCGGACCTTGGCGGAGAAACTTCGCATCAATGTCGGCCTGGCTGTTCCGGACCGGGACGAAATGGTCTACCTCGAATCGGTGCGCTACAACCGAAGGGTTTCGCTGCGCAACGTCGTTGCGGGCCAGCGGGTGCCGATGGAGCTCACGTCGCTTGGCCGGGCCTACCTGGCGGT
Organism: Variovorax sp. P4_B10; assembly: GCF_056402375.1. Taxonomy (NCBI): domain Bacteria; kingdom Pseudomonadati; phylum Pseudomonadota; class Betaproteobacteria; order Burkholderiales; family Comamonadaceae; genus Variovorax; species Variovorax sp. P4_B10. The sequence continues at coordinate 7,851 of NZ_JBFUHN010000062.1, forward strand.
CGTCGAAGAGCCCAGGCGGCGCGCTCTCATGGCGCAGTTCCGCGAAAGACGCGAGAGCGGCTGGAACCAGATTCGTGACGAGATCAGAAGCGCAGCCCGGAGCGTGGCTGAACGCGGCTTTTGTACGGCTTCCTGGCAACCGGAGGTGGTTGCCCTCGCGATGCCGGTCGTGGTGGAAGGCCGACCTGTGTACGTGCTCAACGTGAGCGTCACGACGAAGGCCAGCATTGCCGAGACTGAGTCGACGCTTGCGGGCCCGCTGGTCGAGCTCTCAAGGAATGTGAAAGCAGCCCTTGCCAGTCGATCCTGATCCGAACGCGCCGCTCAACCGGCCCAGTGGACCTTGTGCAGCGTGCTGGAGTCGCCCTCCCAGTCGCGCACATCGGGCTCGGTCCAGCGCATACCCTTCGCGCTCGCAATCTCCATCGAGGTGCTCTGGAAGGCCCCCTGCGCCGCCGTGCCCTGCACCGTTGCGGTCTTGCCCGCGCCGTCCTTGTAGCGGGTGAGCGTGCCTTTGGCCACGTCGCCCACCGAGAAAGACGGCGCATCGCCGCCTTGAATGTCGATCGGCACGCTCTTCGCGGGCAGCCACTTCGAGACCGCCGGCCCGAGCACGGCGCCGAACATGCCGCCCTTCTGGCCCGAAAACACAGCCTCGAGCGCGCTGCGCTGCGCGTCGCTGGCGCTGCTGTCCAGGTACAAGCGGGCGGTGCCGTTGCCGGCAAAGAAATTGCCGGGCCACCAGGCCGCAAGCGCGGCACGGCAGCCACCCACGTCCTGGCCATCGATCGCGCCCTTCTCGATGTCGATCAGCAACGCGCCGGCGCACCAACCCTCGTCCGGGACGGTATCCGGGCCGAGCCAGCATGGGCACAACGCCTTGCAGCTGCACATCTCGAGCATCGTCGCATCCATCTGCCAAGTCATCGTCGTCTCCTTCGGCCGCCTGAAACAGCCAACGCCCGCGCAACCCAGCCCCACATAAAGTATAGGCACCGGCGAGTCGAATTTCCAGGCGGCGAGCCTGGCCTCAGCCCAGCACCAAGACCCCCAGGCCCGCCGCGATCATCAACGCGCCGACGACGCGWGCGGCTTGGCGCCCGAAGGGGAGCGCCTTCTCCACCAGCACAGCGACGGACAGCAGCGCGATCCACAGCAGGTTCATCACACCCGCGACGAAGAGCAGCGCCATCAGCAGCCAGCAGCAGCCGACACAGAAAGCGCCGTGCCGCAGGCCCATCGTCACCGCGCCGGTCCACCCGTCGCGCCACTCGGTGAGCAGAAAGCCGAGGGGAAGCCGGCACTTCGACAGGCAGACGTTCTTGATGGGAAGAAATTGGTAGACACCCGCCGCGATCAACAGCAGCGCGTTCAACACGACGCTGGCGCTGCGCATCGTGGGGTCGAGCAGCTCGGTCGCGTGCAGCGCCCATTGCGCGGTGGTTGCAAGTACGCTGAACCCACCCCACACCAGCAGGTAGCCGAGCAGGAAAGCAGCCGTCGCTGCGATCGGCGAGAGCCCCGCGGGCCGCGAGCGGCTCACGTTCAGGTAGGCGAACAGCATCGGCGCCGCGCTCGGCACCATCATGCCGACCATCATCACCGTCCACATGGCCAAGCCGAGCGCGAACTCCCGCACGCCCCACTCTCCCATCGGCATCAGCCACATCGCGCGCGAGCTGCGCAGTGGGTTGTCCATCGCTGCCGTCGCTTCGGCCATGATCGCCAGATACAGCCACGCGAGAGCAACGAGCAGCACCAGGCACGCTCCCACCAGCCGGCGATCGCGCCGTGCGCGAGCGAGCTGCGGGTCGGCGAAGGCATTCAACATTGCCGCTCCCACTGATCCTGGCGCCGCTCCGGCGATGTCCTGCGGTTCAGCATCGTTCCCTTGAAGAACTGAGTACCGGTTGGCTGCGAGAGGACCTTCGACCGTTCTGTACGGATCGCATTCCCGTTCGACCATCCCGAATCGGGCCCGCCAAGGTCAGCTCTTGGCCTTTGCGTATTCCTCTGCGCTCATCACCTCGAGGCCAACGAACGGTTKGTCGCCTTCGACCCATGCGTCGTGGCCCGGAGGGATGGTGTACGACATGCCTTCTTCAATGGTGGTCTTCGAGCCGTCATTCATTTGCACGGTGACCCGACCGGAAACCGCGTACCCAACGTGAGCGACCTGGCAGCTGTCCGTGCCGACGACCGGCTTGATGCACTTCGACCAGCGCCACCCGGGCTGAAACTGGAAGCGTCCCAGCGTGTACCCCTCGAGGCGGACCACTTCGACCCGCGTCTTTTCCGGTTCCCGAACCTCATCCGGTTCGTCATGGGATTTCGTCTGAAGCTTGGTGACATTCATCGGACTGGGCATCACTACTCTCCTCGCACGAGTGAGCAATTGGTCCGCGGCAGCCTCGTGCTACGCCGCACGTGGAACGATTGAATGTTAGTCCCGCCCCATGCTTGCGGTGACCTATTTTTTTGCCCGATCCGAGGGCCCAGCCGGGTCTGGGCCTGACAGCCGCCCCGGCGCGCGTCCGAACGCGGGTCTCGCGCAACCTTCAAGCAACCTGAACAATCGATGTGCACCTGCTGGTGGCCGGATCATGAAAGACGAACACCGCCGCATCGTCATGAAAGTACCCGTTGACCGCGAATTGACCGAGAAACACCAACGGTCCGGCGTCGCCCATGGGCCACGATGGAGATTGCAGCCAGCGCGGCGGCGTCTTTGCGCAGCGGAACAGTTCCAGGAGCCTCCGGCGGAGCCATGCCTTTCGTTCCTTGGGCGGTAGCGGCGGCGAAGAAGCGAGCAATGAGGAAAGGTATTTCACGTCCACATCCAGCCAGCGCGGCTGGGCAGACAACAGCAGTTCGTGGTCGTCGCCCACGGCCGACGAAGAAATTGTCTCGGCGCCATGCTTTTTGAGCAGTGCTGCCAGCACGTCTTGTGCGTCGAGGAGATGGCCAGGGTTGCCGTAGTCGAGGCCGATCAGGTAGTGGAACAGCGTCGTTCCCGTATGGCAGTGGCGGGGAGCGCCCTCCTCCGACAGCAACGATTCCATGCCCGGATCGCGATAGAGCTGTTGTTCGAACTCGGAGGCCGAGGCCTTGCCGGAAACGAAGGCGCTGATGCAATCGAGGGATTCGGCCAAGGGGCGCATGGGATGAGCGGCTGTTTCAGCCGATGTGGACAGATGTGGATTGCGCGAGCCTTGCAGGCCCGACCCGTGTCATTTTCACACTGCTTGGATGGTTCGATGGATGGCCACAACTCATACGTTGGACTGCATGCAGCGGATGCAGTGGACCTCGGCGGTGCAGCCGCTGCAGTCGGGCTGGAGCAGCCGCTACGTGGGCGACATCTACGACACCTCTCCCTATCCGGCCGATGCGCCGCCGGAGATCGCACCGTATGTGAAGCGTGAAAAACCGCAGTTCATCGTCACGTCGAACTTCATCACCCGCATGGGACGGCTGATCTCGTTCATCTCGCCGGTGGCCTGAGCGCAGCCCGGCGATCCGTGCCACGGCGGCCGCCGCTAGTCTTCTTCGCGCACCCGATACTCCCCCATCAGCGTCTGCTGGACGGCCGGTGGCACGGCTTCGTAATGCGACAACGCGATGGTGTAGCGGCCCTGGCCGCTGGTCATCGCATTGAGCCGCGACTGGTAGTTGGCCAGTTCGGCCATGGGCACCTGCCCGCCGACGGTCACCGTGCCGCCCCCCAGGGCGGACGTACCGGTGACCAGGCCGCGCCGCGACGACAAGTCGCTCGTGACGTCGCCGACAGAATGTTCAGGCACGGCGATCTCGATCTGGACGATCGGCTCGAGCACGACCGGCCGGGCCTCGCGGATCGCGGCCATGAAGGCCTTGCGGCCGGCGGTCGCGAAGGCGATGTCCTTGCTGTCGACGCTGTGGTGCTTGCCATCGTGCACCACGACGCGCACGTCGACCACGGGGTAGCCGGCGATCGCGCCGCACACCAGCACCTCGCGCACGCCCTTCTCGACCGCGGGAATGAACTGGCCCGGAATCGCGCCGCCCCTGACCTCGTCGGCAAACTGGAAGCCCGTACCGCGCGCCAGCGGCTCGATGCGCAGGAAGACTTCGCCGAACTGGCCGGCGCCGCCGGTCTGCTTCTTGTGGCGGTGGTGGCCTGCGGCCGGTGCGGTCACGGTCTCGCGGTAGGCAATGCGCGGCGGCCGCGTCTGGACCTCGAAGCGGTGCACCTCGCGCAAGCGCTCGAGCACGATGCGCAGGTGGAGCTCGCCGAGCCCGTAGAGGACCGTCTCGTTGGTCGCGGCCACGTGCTCGATGCGCAGGCACGGATCCTCGGCCGCGAGCTTGCCCAGGATCTCCCAGGCGCGCTGCTCGTCGCCACGGCGCTTGGGCTCCACGGCCAGGCCGTACACCGGCACCGGGAAGGCCAGCGGCGCGAGATGGACATGGCTGTCTTCCGCCGCGTCGTGCAGCACGGCATCGAAATGGATCTCCTCGACCTTGGCCACCGCCACGATGTCGCCCGGTATCGCGCGCGACACCTCGACATGGTCCTTGCCCTGGAGCATGAACAGGTGCCCCACCTTGAAGGGCTTGCGGCCGTCGCCGATGTAGAGCTGGCTGTCGCGCGTGAGCGTGCCCTGGTGCACGCGGAAGATGCCCATCTTGCCGACATAGGGGTCGATCGTGACCTTGAACACGTGCGCCAGCACGTGCAGCGACGGGTCGGGCCTGGCCTCCATGGGCTTGGCCTCCGCACCCTCGCCAACGATGAAGTTCGGCGGATTGCCCTCGGTCGGGTCGGGCAGGAGCTTGACGATCACGTCCAGCAGCTCGGCCACCCCGGCGCCGCTGCGCGACGAGACGAAGCACACCGGGATCAGGTGCCCTTCGCGCAGCGCCTGCTCGAGCGGCGCGTGCAGCTCGGCCGGATCCACGTCGCCCTCCTCGAGGTAACGGTCGACGAAGGCCGCGTCGACCTCGACCACCTGCTCCACCAGCGCGCGGTGCGCCGCTTCGACGGGGCCGAAGTCGGAACGCCCGAAGCGGTTGAAGAAGCAGTCCACCACCTGCCTGCCGACCCCGTCGGGCAGGTTCAGCGGCAGGCATTCGCGGCCGAAGGTCGCCTGGATGTCGGCCAGCAGGCCCGCCAGCGAGACGCCCTGCGAGTCGATCTTGTTGACGATGATCATGCGGGCGAGGTGGCGCGAGGCCGCGTACTCCATCATGCGCACCGTCATCGGCTCGATGCCGGTGGCGGCATTGATGACCACCGCCGCCGTCTCGACCGCCTCCAGCGCCGGCAGGCTCTGGCCGAGGAAGTCGGGGCCGCCGGGCGTGTCGATGAAGTGGATGCGCGTGCCGGCATGCGTGAGGTGCATCACCGATGCGTTGAGCGAGTGCTGCATGCGGCGCTCGAGCGGGTCGTGGTCGCTGACGGTGCTGCCGCGCTCGATGCTGCCGCACGCTCCGATGGCGCCCGCCTTGTACAGCATGGCCTCGGCGAGGGAGCTCTTGCCGGCGGCAGCGGCGCCGACGAGCGCCAGCGTTCGCACTGCTTCCATTTCGGCCTTGAGGCCGTTCGATCGGCTTGGCATGGCATGGGCTCCTTGGCGTCCGGAAGGCCGGCCCGGCGGCCTGCAGGGGCTCGGGCGTTGCGCGTGGACGTCGGGCCAGCGTACGGGATTGACCGCGCCGATGCAAGCTGATTGCGCTGCCGTCCGTTGCGCCAGAATAAATCCGCTTAATCGGAGATCGTCGCTAATTTGACAGTTTCGACGCGGCGCCAGACATACCATCCGGCACCACATGAACACTCACCTCGCGGATGTCCGCCCTGTCTCGCGTCCCCGGCGCGCCCTGCTGGCCGGCGGCGTGCTGCTGGCGGGCACCGCCGCCGCAGGCGTCGGATACGTCGCCACGCATTCCAACCAGCCGATCGCCATGGATGAATTTTCCGACCTTGCTCACGCCATGCACACGCTCGAGCGCCTGCGCGAGGCGCCACTGCATACCCGCTCGGGCTGGGACCTGGCCCATGTGCTGCACCACTCCGCGCAAAGCATCGAATACTCCCTGGATGGCTTTCCACAGCTGAAACCTGCATGGTTCCGCGCTTCGTTGGGCAGCATGGCGTTTGCAGTGTTCTCGGCGCGCGGCAAGATGAGCCATGGACTGGAAGAGCCGATACCGGGCGCACCGGCGATTGTTTCAGGACAGCCGCTGAACGCCGCCGTGGAGCACCTGATGGACGCACTGAATCGATTCGAACGACACAGCGCGGCGCTTGCACCGCACTTCGCCTACGGCGCACTGAGTAAATCCGAGTACACGCGCGCTCACCTCATGCACCTGGCGAATCACTGGGAATTGGTAGACGCTGGCTGACGACAGCACTTTTGGCGAGACATCGAATGCGGGGCGCAGCCAGGCCCGCCTCGTCACCGTGCGTCCGACGCCAACGGAGAGGGGGAGCGTTGCGCCGAGTTCAACAGGGAGCAAGCGCGCATCTTCAGGGCCGCTTCGCCCCTGGCCGTCACCCGCCTCACCGTGGCTTGACCGGAGTAGGTTGTTCGCCCTTGGTGATGCATGAATGGCGGAATATCTGCCACTATCAGCTTTGCAGCGCGCAACAAGTCACACTTCTCGATGTCCTCATGCGCATCGATGGTCATGGGCATCTCTGCGGAGCAAAGCCGCTCGAGCAATTGCATGGGCATTGCGAATCCTCGCATCGATACAGGTGAAGTCGCCGGTTGATGAACTCGCGTACACCGCAGTACTAGATGCGCCCCGTCAACAACAAGACGATCAGTACGAGCACGATGATGCCGAGAATGCCGCTCGGACCGTAGCCCCAGCCGCGGCTGTGCGGCCATGACGGAAACGCCCCGACCAGAACGAGGATCAGAATGATCAACAGAATGGTGCCAATGCTCATGACATGCTCCTTGATGCTTGCCTGGCATCAAGTTACCAACGCAACGCATTTCGGTCTGTTCGATATCGAACAGAAGGTCACGGCATAGGCGGTCCGGGTAGCCGCCAGACAACCGCGAATACACCAGCCGTTTCGCACGCTACGGCCGTGAACCAGGAATCCGAAACGTTCGCTCGCGTCGAGAGCAACGGGCCCCAGGTCTCAGGCCAGCGCCCTTAGCGCAACACCCATGTCGCGCCAGTCTTCGGGGTGGCAGGTAAACAGCAGCACCTGGTGCCGCTGCGCAGCGTCGAACAGCACCCGCTTCATCTGCACCAGCCGCGGAGCGTCGCTGTGGACCAGCGCGTCGTCCAGGATCAGCAGCGTGGGCCGGCCGGCCTCCTGCAGCAGGTCTGCATAGGCGAAGCGGCTGATCAGCCGCAGCTGCTCGCGCGCGCCGAAACTCATCTCCTGCAACTGCCCGCTCTCGGCCACGCCGGCTGCGTTGGGCCGTGTCAGCATGGCGGGCGCAAGCCCTGCGTCCATCTGCACGGTCGCTCCAGGCATCAGAAGAGGCAGGTAGTGCTGCATGCGCGCCTGCAACGGCGCCTGCAACCGGGTCAGCGTCGCCTGGCGTTTCTGCTCGAGCTTGTCGCACAGCAGCGTGAGCGCATCGGCGCGGCGCTGCAGATCGGCATGCCGGCGCTGCGCCTGCGCGAGCTGCCCGGCCAGTGCCTCCCTCTGTTCCTCGAGGCCCTGTGCCCCGGCCTGCTGCAGGGTGTTTTCCAGCAGCAGCAACTGCTCGCGGCGCTGCTGATGACTGCGCGTGACCTGCTCGATGCTGCGTTGCAGCCGGTCGATGTCCTGCAGCACGATGTCTGGCCGTGCGGCCTGCACGTCGGCGTTCGTCAGGTCGATGCGAGCGGTCAGCGCCTCGGCCTCGGCGCCCACGGCCAGCCATTGCTGGCTGGCCTGGGCATGGCGCTGTTGCCGGCCCGGGTCCGCCAACGTGGCCTGGGCCGCCGCGAGTTCGCGCCGGGCCGTCTCGCTCGCCTCCTGTGCGACCGACTGCCGGCGCAGCGCTTCGGTCAGCGTCTGCTGGGTCGCCTGTTCGGCCGCCACGGCGGCCCCCTGCCCGGCTTCGGCCTCCTCGATCGACAGGGCGGGTTCGGCCGATGCCGCCGGCAGGCGTTCCTGCGCCGCCTGCGCGGTCGCGATACGCGACTGCGCCTGCGCGAGTTCGCCGCGCAGCACCTCCAGCCCGCGCGGCGCGACGATGCCGAGGGCCTGCTGCGCGAGCTTGACCTGCGCATCGAGATCCGCCGAGGCACTCAACCGCGCCTGGGCTTGTGCGATGTCGTCCACGCCGCAGGCCAGCAGCGCCGCACGCAACGCATCGCGCGCGTCACCGTGCGCACGCGCGAGCGCCACGAGGTCGTCGCCGCCCGGCGTGATGATCAACTGCCCGCCGCCCGGCAGATGCAGCGTCGCGGGGGTGTCTATGAGCCGTTCGCCCTGCCCGCTCAGGTCGTGAACCTCATCTCGCGCTTGCAGTGCAAGAACCTGGCCCTCAGGCAGCACGAACTGCAAGCGCGTGGCCACGGCCTGGCGGCGCAGATCGGCATCGCGCTCGGCGCGCTCGAGTTTGAGCAGCCGCTCCACATCGGTGGACCGGATCTTCGGCGCCGCCGCGGTGGTGGCTTGCAACGCCGCCAGCCGCTCGTTGGCCTCCTCCGCGCGCGCCAGGCTCTCGGCGCTGCGCGCTGCATCGGCCTGGGCCTGCTGCTGCAACTGCTGGAGATTGCGCCGCTGGGCCTCCTGGCTCGCCGCGCGCCAGGCTTCGCGGGCGCTGTCGACACGGCGCTGTGCGTCCGCCGCGTATTGGCGCGCATGGGCCGCGGCGGCGTCGCTGTCCTGCACCTGCTTCGCAGCCTCCTCGCAGGCACGTTCGCGCGCCTGCGCCACGCTCTGTTGCTGCGCGAGGCCGGCCAGTTCCTTCGCGAGCAGATCCCGGGTGTCCTGCAACTGGTGCAGGCGAGCGCGGTCGTTGCGCAGTTGCGCCTGGCCCGCCTGCAGCGCTTCGTTGCGGCCCTGCGCGGCCTGCAACTCCAGGCGCAGGCCTTCCCACGGCTTGGCCGTTTCGTCGGCCTGGTGCTGCTGGCGCATCGCCGCGAGTTGATCCACCTGCTGCCGGTAGGCCGTGATTTGCATGTCGAGCGCCCCGAGCTCCGTCTCCAGTGCTGCCACCTGTGCAATGGCCTCGGCATGGGCGGCGCGCGGCTTGCCCGTCGAGGTCAGGAGTTCGTCGCGTTGCGCGCGCAGGCTTTCGAGAATCGCGTCGCCTCCGCTCGCAGCCAATGCCGCCGCCGAATCGCCTGCGGGCTCCCGAAGGGCGTCATGCAGGTGGTCGCGCGCATGGCTGACGTCCAGCTCCTGCCCTCGCCCCTGCTCTACCCACAACAAGCCTGGAATGCCCCAGTTTTCTGGCTTGCTCGCGCCCTTGCCGGCAAACGAAAAGCCGAACAGCTGGGCCAGGTGGTCCTCGGCGTCCGTGCCGTCGAACGAACGCGCACCGGCGACCAGCGTGCAGCGCTTCTTGCCGAGAAAGCTCTTCACGAGCCGGTGGCCCTGCCCGTCGATCAGAAAGTCGAGCTCGACCTGCGGCGCTGCGCCGCTGCCCTCTCCCCACGGTCGCAGGTCTTCCACGGCCGTGGAGCGGTGTCGCTCGAAGAAGGCCGCGCGGATGGCGCGCACCAGCGTGCTCTTGCCCGCTTCGTTGGCGGCGGCCACGATGTTGAGTCCGGGCTCGAAGCCATCGAGCTCGAACGGTGCGCGAAAACGCCGCAGCTGTTCGACGCGTAGGCGGGTGATCTGCAGCTTCATGGCTTACGCGTGCTCCGTGGAGGCCGCGGCCGATGCGCCCGGTGCGCGCTGCGCCAGTTCGGCCGCCAGCAGCGCGAGCGCATCCTGGGCAATGCGCGCCTCCGGTGAGTCGAGGTCGGCCTGCGCGTCGCGCAGTTCCTGCACCACCTCGCCCAGGTAGCCGTCGGCCTGCAGGCCGGCAATGTCTTCGTCGGTGGGCACGAGCCGCAGCGCCGACAGGTCGGCCTGCAGATGGCGAGCGCGCGCCTCCGCGCGACCGATGGCCGCCTGCAGGCGCTGCAGCCCCGCGACGTCGATCCGGCCCTGCACGCGCAGGTCGACCACATCGTGCGAGCCCAACTGGTCCAGTTGCACGGTCAATGCGTCGGCGTCGCTGGCGATCTGCAACGCCGCACCGATCGATTGCCATCGAAACTGCGCGACTGCGAGCTGGGTCACCTGCGGCTCGGCACCTGGCGCTGCAATGTCCACCAGCAGCGCCTGGCCCGATCCGTTGTCCTTGAAGCGGTCCGGCTCCGGCGTGCCGGCGTACCAGGTCCGCGCGTCGATGCGCTTGCAGCCGTGCCAGTCGCCCAGCGCGAGGTAGTCGAGCCGCGCGGTCGATGCGCGGTCGGGCGCGATCGGGTTCGTCGAATCGATGTCCTCCGGCAGAAGGCCCTGCACACTGCCGTGCGCCAGGCCGATGCGCAGCATGCCCGTGGGCGTTTCGGCCGCGTCGAACCAGGCCGTGAGGTCGTTGTAGGTGTGGCGCTGCGCGAGCGGCGCGGGCAGCACGGCAAAGCGTTGCGCCTCGAATACGCGGGCTTCGGGTGCGAGCAGCGGGTGGACGTTCGACGGCACGGCACCCAGCCGCTGCGCGCGCGTCCACACGCTTTCTGCGAGGGCGGCGTCGTGATTGCCGGGAATCATGAGCCAGGGGCCCGTGTAGCTCGCGAGCGCGTTGAACAGCCGGCGCAGCGTGCGCTCCGAGACGGTCTGCACGTCGAAGACGTCGCCGGCAACGAGCACGGCATCCACCTGGTGCTCGGTGGCCAGCGCCGCGAGGCGCTCGACCACCGCGATGCGCGCCTCGGCCAGGATCGGCGCGTGCTCGGGATCGAAGGTCGCGAACTGGCGGCCGATCTGCCAGTCGGCGGAGTGAAGAAAACGTGTCATGGGGCGTGTCCGGTGCATCGGTCGCAGAGGGCGCGATCAGAGCAGGCGGGCATTGTCGCCGGTCGAGCGCAGCCTCACGCGTCCTGCATGCTTCAGCCCGCGATGCCTGCGACCAGGGCCGCCCACGGCATGTGGCGGAATGCGTCCGCCAGCCGCACCGTGCCGCCATCGGCCGACAAGGATTCGCCCGTCAGGAGGTTCTCCAGGACGATCGCATCGTGTCCTGCGGGAAGACGCACCGTCGTGCCGTTCCATCTCGCTGCATCGGGCAGCGCCGGCGCTGCGCCGTCATCGGTGCCGGGGCGCGAAAGGCCGGCGAACAACCGCCCCGCCACGATCAGAAGCATCTGGCCGCCATGCCGGCGCGCAAAGGCCACGACGTGCTTCGACAGCGGCCCTTCGACCGCCAGCGCTTCATATCCGCCGTCGCGGAACAGCGCAGGCTGCCGGCGCCGCAAGGACAACAGGCGCCAGATGAACCAGAGCTTCGCGTGGCCGTCGTGCGGCGCCCGGGCCATCGAGGCCACGCGCTCGGCGAGGCCGTCCTGGCCGGCCATCGCATGCAGCGCATCGAGCCGTTGCTGGCGCAGCGCGTAGTCCACCGGACGCCGGTTGTCCGGATCGACGAGGCTCAGTTCGATGAGCTCGCTGCCCTGGTAGAGATCGGGCACACCGGGCGAGCCGTATTTCAGCAGCGTGAGCGTGAGGCTGTTCCAGGCGCCGAACCACGCCAGCCTGTCCGCCAGCCGCTGGATGTCCGGGAGGCACGCGCCCTCCTTCGGATCGGCCAGGAGCTCGCGCACGAAACGCTCGAGTGCGGCCTCGTAGTCCGTATCGGGCTGGGTCCATCGCGTGCGCAGCTTGGCCTCGCGGGCGGCCTTTTGCATGTATTGCCAGATGCGGTCGCTGTAGTCCGGCGCGGTGCCGGCGTCGAGCCCGCCAAGGGGCAAGGTGCCGAGCAGCGTCTGGTACAGCAGGTATTCGTCGGCGCGCGATGGCGCCTCGCCGGTCGGCAGTTTCTTCCGCGTGCCACGGCACAGGCCATGCCAGCGCGTCAGCGCCAGCACCCACTCGTTGGGCATTTCGGACAGCACGTCGATCCGGTTGCGCACATCTTCCGAGCGTTTGTTGTCGTGCGTCGAGGTGGCGAGCATTGTGTGGGGCCAGCGCAGGGCGCGGTCGGCGCTGAGCGCATGAAACGCCTCGACCTCGATGCCGAACAGGTCCGGTTCGCCCCCCACCTCATTGAGCGCACTGAGCGGAAAGTAGCGGTAGAAGGCCGTGTCTTCCACGCCCTTGGCCGCCACCGGCGCGCTGAACTGCTGGAAGCGCACCGCAAAACGGCGCACCCGTTCGCCCAGGGCGGGCGGCGCCGAGGCAACGGCCTCCCCCCGCAGCGCGCACCGCACGAAGCCGAAGATCGAGCGGTCGGCATCGCCGCTCTGCCGTGCGGCTTCGTCGACCGCCTCGTCGATGAAGCGCTCGTCCTGCGCCGAAGGGCCGTCGACGATGTAGGTGCGATAGACCGGCATGCACGCGCCCACGTCGGCCAGGGCGCGGCGCAGCGCATTGAGCGTGTAGTCGCGCGTGCTGCGGTCGGCCCTCGCGATGCGCAGCAGCTCGGTCGACAGCACGTTCAGTTCCGAGGCGAGCGCATTGCGCATCACCTCGCGCCGGCCGGCGCGCGATACCGAGGCGAAGTCCTCCGCGTCGCCGGTGAAGCGGTGCCACGCGTGCAGGACGCTCGCCTCGGCGGCGGTGTCGACCAGCACGCCGTTGGCCACGTTCGCGAAGCGGTAGCCGGTGGTGCCGTGCACGTGCCAGCTCTCGGGCACTTCCTCGTGCGCCCCGGCGATCTTCTCGGCCACCACGTACAGCGGCCTTGCAGGCCGTCCCTCGGCATCGTGCGGAGGCAACACGAGCCCGGCGCGTCGCGCGTAGCCTTCCTGCAGCTTGCGGAAGTAGCCGGCCGGATCGTAGAGCCCGTCGGGGTGATCGATGCGCAAGCCGTCCACCGCGCCGGATGCGGCGAGGTCCAGCGCGAAGGATTGCGTGGCCTCGAACACCTCGTCACGCTCGATGCGCACGGCCGCGAGGTCGTTGATGTCGAAGAAGCGGCGGTAGTTGATTTCGTCCGCCGCCACCCGCCAGTGCGCGAGCCGGTAGGCCTGCGCCTCGATCAGCCGGTGCAATGCATCGCGGGCTTCCGGCAAGGCGAGGTTCAGTTCCGCCACTGACGCCACGAGCGCTTGCGCCACCGAGGGGTGGCGCTGCGCAAGCCGCGCGAGCCGAGCCTTGAGCAGTTCCTTGTCGCGCACGCGTTCCGCTCGCTCCCCGGGAGAAGAGGTGCCGCGTCCCGGCAGATGGCCGAAGGCCGCGGCAAGGCTCGCCAGCCGGCCCGCCGCCTCCGCATCGCCGAGCCGCGCCAGCGCCCGCTCGAGCACCACGGGATAGCTCTCGGGCGCGAGCGGAAACCGGTGGCCGAAATAGCCGATGGCAAAGCTGCCGGTCGCGTCCTCGAAGCGGAGCACCAGCTCGCCGTTTTCCAGCGCCTCGCCGTAGTGCACGCCCAGCACGGGCAGCAGCACCTTGCCGGTCAGCTCGACGTTGAGCGGCTGCCAGTCGATGTCGAAGTGCTGGGCGAACAGCGAGGCGGGCCCGTTCTCCAGCACATCCATCCACCATGCGTTGTCGGCGCCGAACACGCCCATGTGGTTGGGCACCATGTCCAGCAGCTGGCCCAGTCCGTTCGCCTTCAGCGCCGCGACGAAGCGCGCGAAGCCTTCGGCGCCGCCGAGCTCGGGGTTGATCTCCGCATGTGCCACCACGTCGTAGCCGTGCATGCTGCCCGCACGGGCGCGCTGGATCGGCGAGCAGTACACATGGCTCACGCCGAGCTTCGCGAGATAGGGCAGCACGCGGATCGCATCGTCGAAGCCGAAATCCTTGTGGAACTGCAGCCGGTAGGTGGCGCGCGGCACGCGGGTCTGGAGACCGGGCAGTGCATTCCGTTCGCCCTGTTCGACCTGGCGCGGCCGGGCCGCGCGCAGCGCCCGGCCGAGGCCGCGCATGCGCTCGCCGCCGGCCAGCGCCGCGAGCGGCACGGGCAGCTTGCGCCGCCAGTTGGGATGCGTGTCGACCGTGCCCGGCATGTTTGCTTGCGCCGTCGCCCCCGCCACGTCCTCGAGCTGGACCATCATCAGCGCCGATGGCGCGGCCGCCAGGAAGGCGTGCGCCGCCTCCACGACGCGGGCGGACGGCATCGCGAGCCCGGCAGCCTGCGCCACGTCCTCGCGCGACAGCAGGCCGGCGTGCTGCATGGCCCGCATCAGCTCGATGCGCTCCTGCGCCCGGTCCATCAGCTGTTTGTCGAAGACGGCCGGGTCGGGAAACAGGCCCAGCACCAGCCGCTCCCGGAGGTCGTGGCCCGTCCACCAGCCTGCGAAGGTCGCGAGGTCGTGCGTGCTGATCGCGACCAGTGCAGCCGGCGGGTAGGCGTCGGGGGGATTGAATCCACCACCTTGCCGCTTCTCGAAATAGAGCAGCCGGTAGGAGAGCACGTCGGCCCGTGCCAGCGCGGTTCGCACCGCATCTTCCACCGTGCCGAGGTCTTCGCCCACCACCAGGCAGCGGTGCCGATGGCTCTCGATCGCCACGATGGCGAGCATTTCGTCGAGCGCGTAGTAGACATACGCACCCTCGTTCGCACCGCGGCCCGGCGGAATCCAGAACAGGCGCATCAGGCCCATCACGTGGTCGATGCGCAGGGCGCCCGCGCCGCGCATGCCGGCGCGCAGCGTGTCGATGAAAAGGCGGTAGCCGTCGGCACGCAGGCGGTCGGGGCGCAGCGGCGGAAGGCCCCAGTGCTGGCCGGCGGGATTGAACTCGTCCGGCGGCGCACCGACGCTGGCGCCTTCCGCAAAGCCTTGCTGCAGCGACCAGGTGTCGGAGCCTGCGCGGTCGACCGACACCGCCAGGTCCACGTACAGGCCGACGCCCATGCCGAGCGCCTCGCAGCGGGCCGCAGCCCGTGCCAGCTGGCGGGTGGCCAGCCACTGGAGGTACTGGTGGAATTGCAGGCGCTGTGCATGCGCCACCGCGAAGGCGGTCACCTCGGCGGAGCCCGGATCCCTGTAGGCGCTCGGCCACGCGTGCCAATCCCACGCACCGGGATCGGCCGCCAGGAAATGGCCGTGCAGGGTCTCGAAGAGTGCGTGCTGCTGCAGTGCCTCGCCGCGCTCCGCAACGAAGGCCAGGAACCTCCTGCCCGTCTCGTCGGGCGCGCCCTCCAGCGGCAGGTGCCGCGTGCAGAAATCGGCGAACAGCAGCTCGAGCACTTCGAACTTCGCCGCGGCCACGCCCGCGTAGTCCACCAGGGGCGCGGCCCGCAAGGCGGCGAGCCGCGCCTGGAAGCCGGGCGAATGCACACGCTCGCGGGCCGGGGTGCAGCCCGCGAAATCGTCCACCGCCTCCACGTCGATGTACAGCACGTTGAGCTGGAGACGGGACGAGGGGCTGTACGGGCTCGCATGCGTCGGCGTGCTCGCGAACAGCGCATGCAGCGGATTGAGGCCGACGATGTCGGCACCCTGCCCCGCCATGTGCACGACGAGCTCCTCGAGATCGCTGAAGTCGCCGATGCCCCAGTTCCGCGGCGAGCGCAGGCTGTAGAGCTGCACCGCCGCACCCCAGACACGCCCGCCGCCGCGCACGGCGGGCGGCCGGTAGCAGGCGCCCGGCGAGGCAAGGACCAGCGTCTCTGCGCGCAGTCCTTCGATGCGCAGCCGGTGGTAGCCCGCCTCGAGGGCCAGCGGAACGTGCAGGATGCGCTCGCGCAGCGAGAGCCCGTCGCCTTCGAAGCGGTGGCCGGTCTCGGGCAGCGCCTCGACATCGATCTCGTCCCCGTGCATGCGCCCTTGCTCGTCGCTGAGATGCCAGCGGAGCCGGCGCATCGAATCCGGCAGCCGCAACGGCACCGACCACGAAGGGCTCGATGCCTGCACGACCTGCACCGGCGGAAGTGCCTCGGTCCAGCGCGCACGGCGTGCTGTCTCCAGTGCGCGACCCGCGTCGGCCAGGTCGTCGATCTGCACGCCGAATTCGGCCAGCAGCGCAAGCAGGCTCTGCACGGAGACCTCGCGCCGTGCCCCGAAGGCATCGAAATAGCCGGTGGCAATGCCGAAGTGCTCGCACAGCCGCCCGAGGTCGCCGTTGACGTGGCGGTGGCGTGCCTCATCCACCATGCAGGTGCTCCAGCGTCACATGCACCGCGCCGCGCGCCAGCCGGAGGTTGCTGCCTTCGCGGCCAGTCGCGCCGTCGCTGTAGACGACCTCGCCGGGCGGCAACGCAACGCCCTCCACCGGCTGCGGCCCGAAGTGGGCGAGCAGGTGCAGCCGGCCCGCCACCCCGCCCTCTTCCTTTGCCGGCCCCAGCTTCCATTGCACCTGGAGCAGGTCGTTTTCGCAGCGGTAGACGCCCGCGCCGGCCATGCCGGCCAGCCGCGGCACGATCAGGCGGTGGCGCAGGTCCAGCAGCTGCTGTACCTCGCAGAGCCTCGAAAAATGCGCGCGTGTCCCGCGCTCCCGCCAGCGCAGCTTCGAAGCCAGGAAGGTCGCTTCTGCATTCGGGTCCGGAATGCGCGCGCGGGCGGCTTCGTCCGCGAACGCGGCGAAGCCGCCGAACTCCGCGCGCCGCCCCTCGGACACCGCCGCCGCCAGGTCCGGTCCGAAGTCGCAGAAATACTGGAATGGCGTGGAGGCGGCGAACTCGTCGCCCATGAACAGCATCGGCACATGCGGCGACAGCAGCAGGCAGGCCAGCGCCGCGTGCACCAGCACCGGATCGGCGAGCGCATGGATGCGCTCGCCGAACGCGCGGTTGCCGACCTGGTCGTGCGTCTGCAGGAAGGACACGAACGCCTGCGGCGGCAACCGGGTGCTCGGCTCGCCGCGCCGCTCGCCGTGGCGGAACGCCGACGGCTGCCCCTGGTAGACGAAGCCCTCGGCCAGCGCACGGGCGAAACGGCACACCGGGTCGTCGGCATAGTCGGCGTAGTAGCCGTCGCGCTCGCCCGTGGCCAGCACGTGCACCGCGTGGTGCAGGTCGTCGTTCCACTGCGCCGTTCCTGCCATCGGCAGGCCATGCCCGTCGCGCACCAGCATCGAGGCCTGGTTGGCATCGTTCTCGAGCACCAGGTGAACGTGGCGCTGCAGGCCCGGGCCGGCCTGCAGCGCCTCGCGGATTTCCCGCACGATGTGCGGTCGCGTCTCGTCGTGGATGGCATGAACGGCATCCATGCGCAGGCCGTCGAAGCGGAACTCCTCCACCCAGTACAGCGCGTTGTGAATGAAGAAGTCGCGCACCGTGCGCGAGCCCGGCCCGTCGAAGTTGATCGCGGAACCCCACGGTGTCTGCCGCCCGGCGTTGAAGAACTCGGGGCAGTACGCATGCAGGTAGTTGCCTTCCGGCCCGAAGTGGTTGTAGACGACGTCGATCAGCACCATCAGCCCGAGCGAATGCGCCGTGTCGACCAGCGCCTTGAGCTCGTCGGGCGTGCCGTACGAGGCATCGGGCGCGAACGGCAGCACGCCGTCGTAGCCCCAGTTGCGCCGCCCC
The DNA here is from genome assembly GCF_056402375.1 of Variovorax sp. P4_B10. Lineage (NCBI taxonomy): Bacteria > Pseudomonadati > Pseudomonadota > Betaproteobacteria > Burkholderiales > Comamonadaceae > Variovorax > Variovorax sp. P4_B10. Next base: position 25,427 of record NZ_JBFUHN010000062.1, read on the forward strand.
GGGAAATCCGCCAGCGGCATGAGCTCGATGGCGGTGATGCCGAGTTCGGCGAGTGCGCCCAGCCGTTCGCTTGCGGCGTTGAAACTCCCCTCTTCGGTGAAGGTGCCGACGTGCAGTTCGTAGACCACCGCCTCTTCCCACGGCCGGCCGCGCCATGCGCCGTCCGTCCATTCGAAGCGCTGCGGGTCCATCACCACGCTCGGTCCGTGCACGTCATCGGGGTTGTAGCGCGACGCCGGATCGGGCACGCGTGTGCCGTCTGCGAGGCGGTAGCCGTAGCTGTCGCCCTGCTTCGCCGCCGGTACCGACACGCGGTGCCAGCCCTGGCCATCGCGCGCCATCGGCCGCGACACGGTCTCACCGCCGGTCGCGTAGTGTTCGAGCACGATGGTTTCCGCCGAAGGCGCCCAGAGCGCGAAGTCCACGCCGTCAGCCTGCACCGTGGCGCCGAACGGCATGCGATGCGAACGGCGGCCCGGCGCGGCGCTCATGGCCGCACGTCCGGCCGGCTCATCACGACGAGCGAGCGGCACTGCAGCGGATAGCTAGCCTCCGCCCAGGGGAGCGCCAGCGATGCCGCGTCTTCGGTCGTGGGCGGCGGCGAATTGCTCGCGGTGTCCACCAGCAGCCGCCACGCGCCGTGCGGCGCCGGCGGCAGCGTGAAGGCGATCTCGTCGTGGTGCGCGTTGAGCAGCACCAGGAAGTCGTCGTCGTGCTGCGCCTCGCCGCGCGGCCCGTGGTCGGCGATGCCGCCGCCGGGGATGTACATCGCGATGCAGCGCGCATTGGTGTCGTTCCAGTCCTCCGGCCGCATTTCCTCCCCGTCGGGCTTGAGCCAGTGGACGTCGGTCACGGTCTCGCCTTCCGCGGGCTTGCCCGCGAAGAAGGTGCGGCGCCGGAACGAGGGGTGTGCGCGGCGCAGCGCCACCATGCGCTCGACGAAGGTCGCCAGCGCCAGCCGCTCGGGCGTGGGCGTCCAGTCGATCCAGCCGAGCGCGTTGTCCTGGCAGTAGACGTTGTTGTTGCCTTGCTGCGTGTGGCCGCGCTCGTCGCCGGCCAGCAGCATCGGCACGCCCTGCGACAGCAGCAGCGTGGCCAGCAGGTTGCGCTTCTGGCGCTCGCGCAGGGTCACGATCTCGGGGTCGTCGGTGGGACCCTCGACGCCGCAGTTCCACGAGACGTTGTGGCTGTTGCCGTCGCGGTTGTCTTCGCCGTTGGCCTCGTTGTGCTTCTCGTTGTAGGAAACGAGGTCGTGCAGCGTGAAGCCGTCGTGCGCGGTGATGAAGTTGATGCTGGCGCTGGGCCGCTTGCCCGACCAGCCGTACAGGTCCTCCGAGCCGGTGACGCGCCTGGCCACCTCGCCGATGAGCCCGCCGTCGCCCTTCCAGAAGCCGCGCAGGCCGTCGCGGTACTGGTCGTTCCACTCGGCCCAGCCGAGCGGAAAGTTGCCGACCTGGTAGCCGCCGTGGCCCAGGTCCCAGGGCTCGGCGATGAGCTTCACGCGGTTGAGCGTGGGGTCCTGGCGGATCGCGTCGAAGAAGCCGCCCAGGTTCTCGACCTTGCCGGCCTCGCGCGCCAGCGCCGAGGCCAGGTCGAAGCGGAAGCCGTCGACGTGCATTTCCTCGGCCCAGTAGCGCAGCGAATCCATCACGAGCTGCAGCGCGTGCGGATGCTCGAGGTTCACGGTATTGCCGCAGCCCGTGAAGTCGTCGTAGTAGCGGCGGTTCTCCGAGTTGACGATGTAGTAGGACGCGTTGTCCACGCCGCGCATCGACAGCGTGGGCCCGAGCTGGTTGCCCTCGCAGGYGTGGTTGTAGACCACGTCGAGGATCACCTCGATGCCTGCCGAGTGCAGCGTCTTCACCATGGTCTTGAACTCCTTCACCTTGCCGGAGGCGCTGTAGCGCGTCTCGGGCGCGAAGTAGTCCAGCGAGTTGTAGCCCCAGTAGTTCTGCAGTCCCTTCTCGGCGAGATGCCGGTCGTTGAGGAAGCTGTGCACGGGCAGCAGCTCCACGGTGGTGACGCCCAGCCGCCTGAGGTAGTCGACCACCGGCGCGCAGCCGAGCGCAGCATAGGTGCCGCGCAGTTCGGGCGGCACGTCGGGGTGCGTCATGGTGAAGCCGCGCACGTGCATCTCGTAGATCACCATGTCCTGCCACGGCACGGAGGGGCGGCGGTCGTCGCCCCAGGTGAAGGCGGTTTCGAGCACGCGGCCCTTGGGCATCAGCGGCGCGCTGTCGCGGCGATCGAAGGAGAGGTCCTCGCGCTTGCTGCCCACGGTGTAGCCGTAGAGCGCGTCGCCCCACCGGAGTTCGCCCACCAGGTCCTTGGCATACGGGTCGACCAGCAGCTTGTGGGCGTTGAAGCGGTGCCCCTCCTCGGGCTTGTAGGGCCCGTGCACGCGGTAGCCGTAGGCCTGGCCGGGGCGCGCCTCGGGCAGGTAGCAGTGCCACACGCCGTCGGTGCGCTCGCGCAGCGGTATGCGCTGCAACTCGTGGCGGCCGCGCTCGTCGAACAGGCAGAGCTCGACCTTGTCCGAATGCTGCGAGAACAATGCGAAGTTGACGCCTGCCCCGTCCCAGGTGGCGCCGCGCGGATAGGGTCGGCCGGGCCAGATGGCCGTGATCGTCGGATTGTTTTTTCGTGTCATTCGGCGGCCCGGTGGGCGAGGTTGCGGGAGACGGTGTGTCAGCGTGGTGGCCGGTCGTTGTTGTCCTTGATCTGCCGCGGCCACCAGCGCTCGATCTGGGCCTTCGCCCAATCCTTGCCGGCGAGTCCGAATGCCAGGGCCAGGGCAAAAACCACCCCCGCCAGGATCACGAGGAAGCTCTCGCGCACGATGTCGCCGCCGACCTTGATCTGGTCGAGCGCGATCAGGATCACGAAGGCCATCACGGCGTACTGCGCGACCTTGCCGAAGAGTGCCGCATCCTGCATCTTCAGGCTACGGAAATAGCTGCCCACCGCTTCGCCCACGAAGCGCGCGAAGTAAGAGCCGAAGGCCAGCACCAGCAGCGCCACGAACACGTTCGGCACGAACCAGACGATGCGCCCCAGCAGATCCGCGATGTAGCTCAGCCCCATGCCGTTGAAGGCAATGAGCAGCGAGGCCAGGATCACCAGCCAGTACGTCAGGATGCCGAACAGGCTGCTGGTGTCCCCCGCCAGCCCGCCTTGGTGCAGGAAGTTGTCGAGCCCGGCACGCTCGGTCAGCACGTTGAAGTTGATGGCGCGCAGTGCCTTGGTCACCGCGAAGCGGGCCGCCTTGGCGACCAGCCAGCCGACGAACACCACCACCAGCGCGATCAGCAGGCGCGGAACGAAGGCGCCGACCTGGTAGAGGATGGCGCGCAGCGGCTCCAGGTGAATGCCGAAGTTTTCCATGGTGTGTCTTCCCTCGAGGTTGCGTCGGTGGTGGCGTCAGGCGCGGGACTGCCGGATCAGCGCGAGCACGCCGTGCAGCGGGACCTGCGCCCAGTCGGTGCGGTTGTTGAGCTCGTAGCGCAGCTCGTACAGGGCCTTGTCGAGCTCGAACAGCGCGAGCAGTTCGGTGTCGAGGGCGGCGCCGTACCCGGCCAGGAAGGCGTCGCGGGTCGCCTGCTCCCACGCGATGGCCGGCGCGGCCAGCCGCTCGGCCTCGTCCAGGTTCTGCGCCACCCGGCGCAGCGCCGACCAGCGGGCGTAGTTGAACGAACGCAGCATGCCCGCCACATCGCGCAGCGGCGAGCTCTTGGCGCGGCGCTCCTCGAAGGCGCGCGCGGGTTCGCCCTCGAAATCGATGATGACGAAGTCGTTGTCCTTCACCAGCACCTGGCCCAGGTGGTAGTCCCCGTGGTAGCGGCTCTTGATGCCGGCGCCTTCCACCGGATGGCGTGCCTCGATGCCGGCCCGCAGTGCGTCGGCCGCGGCGAGCAAGGTGCGTGCATCGGCCTGCGCGGTGGGCGGCAGCAGGTCGAGCCGCTCGCGCAGCAGCGCGAGCGTTGCCGCCGCATCGTCCGCCGCGTGCGTCTTGAAGCCGGCAAAGTCGGCGGCCACCAGCGGCTCGGGGTCGAAGGCCGCCGCGCCGCTGCGCGTGGCGAGCGCGCGATGCAGCTCGGCCGTGCGCCGGCCCAGCGTGGCCATGAGCGCGAGGAAGCCGCCGTGCACCGCGGACACGTCGGGCCCGTCGGGCGTGGTGCCGTCGGTGGTCGCCGCGTCGCGCAGGAAGCGCTCGAGGTAGCCGAGCGTGTAGTCCCAGCCGTCGCCCTGGTTGGACACGTAGCTCTGCACCATCGCAAGGGTCATCGTGCGGCCGTCGTTGGCCATGTATTCGAGCGCACCGAGCACCGGCACGCAATGCGGGTAGCCCGCCACCTCGGTCAGGAAGCGGCCCATCTCCAGCTCGGGGTTGATGCCCTCGCGCAGGTGACGGTAGCCCTTGAGGAACAGGGTCTCGCCCAGCGTGAGCACGGTGTTGCTGCTCACGCCGCTCGGACGACCGACGGCCAGCGCGTCGATGTCGGCATCGCTCTGCACGAAGGCGGCCGTCGGCTTGAAGACCAGCCTGCCGTTGACCGTCGGCAGTTCCGCGCCCTTGCGGATCGCGCGCACCAGCTCGCGGCAGAACGCCTCGTCGTAGAAGGCGTCGCCCATCAGGCCGACCTGCGCCTGCTGCCGCACCTTGGCGAGCGCGGCCTGGGCCACGCCGGCCATGCGCTCCTCGTCGCGCTCTTCCCAGGCCAGCGCGAGCGGCATGAAATAGGTGGCGCCGCCGGGCGGGCCGTCGAGGTCGAGCAGCGGCAGCATCCAGCTCATGCCGCCGGTCTCCCAGATCGCGTGGTCGACCAGCCGCGCGCGCTGGATGGCCGTGCCCTTCGAGGCGTACCAGCGCTGGATCTCGATGTGGCGCGGCAGCGTCTCCAGCTCGAACTGGTTGCGCATGCGCTCGGACATGCCGATGCGCCACGGCATCACGCGGTCGCGGAAGAAGCTGGTCCAGCCGTCGAACAGCACCAGCGTCGGCCACTCCTGGAGCGCCACGCCTTCCTGGTGCCAGCTCGGCGCGTCGACCTCGGCCGCGAGCTTGAACCAGTAGAACCCGTACGAGGCCAGCGTCAGCAGGTACGGCAGCTCGCCGATCGGCGGAAACGGCGCCCGGCCCAGCATCTCGATGGGCACGCGGCCCTTGAAGGCCGACAGGTCGAGTTCCACCGGCTGCGCCGCCCGCGAGAGGTTGAAGACGGTCAGGATGATGTCGTCGTCGTACTCGCTCAGGTAGGCCAGGATCTTGCGGTTGCCCGGTTTCAGGAAACGCCGCCTGCCGCGGCCGAAGGCGTAGCTGGTCTTGCGCACCGCCAGCATGCGCTTGGTCCAGTTGAGCAGCGAGCTGCTGTCGCGCGCCTGCGCCTCGACGTTGAGCGCCTCGTAGCCGAACATCGGGTCCATGATCGGCTGCAGGTACAGGCGCTGCGGGTCGGCGCGCGAGAAGCCGGCATTGCGGTCGGGGCTCCACTGCATGGGTGTGCGCACGCCGTTGCGGTCGCCCACGAACACGTTGTCGCCCATGCCGATCTCGTCGCCGTAGTAGATGATGGGCGAGCCCGGCATCGACAGCAGCATGCCGTTCATGAGCTTCACGCGGTCGAGGTCGTTCTCCATCAGCGGGGCCAGCCGCCGGCGGATGCCCAGGTTGATGCGCGCGCGCATGTCGGCGGCGTACATGGTGTACATGTAGTCGCGCTCCTTGCTGGTCACCATCTCGAGCGTGAGCTCGTCGTGGTTGCGCAGGAAGATGGCCCACTGGCAGCCCTCCGGAATGTCGGGCGTCTGCTGCATGATCTCGACGATCGGGTGCCGGTCTTCCTGCGCGATGGCCATGTACATGCGCGGCATCAGCGGGAAGTGGTAGGCCATGTGGCACTCGTCGCCGTCGCCGAAATACTCGCGCACGTCCTCCGGCCACATGTTGGCCTCGGCCAGCAGGAACCGGTTCTTGTACTGCGCGTCGATCGCGGCGCGCAGCTTCTTGATCACCGCGTGCGTCTCGGGCAGGTTCTCGTTGGTGGTGCCGTCGCGCTCCACCAGGTAGGGAATGGCATCGAGCCGGAAACCGTCCACGCCCATGTCCAGCCAGAAGCGCATGGTGCGCAGGATCGCCTCGAGGACGGCCGGGTTGTCGAAATTCAGGTCGGGCTGGTGGCTGAAGAAGCGGTGCCAGAAATACTGCTTGGCGACCGGGTCCCAGGTCCAGTTGGAGGTCTCGGTGTCGGTGAAGATGATCCGCGTGCCCTGGTAGAGCTGGTCGGTGTCGCTCCACACGTAGAAGTCGCGCTCGGGCGAACCCGGCGGCGCGCGCCGCGCGGCCTGGAACCACGGATGGTCGCTCGAGGTGTGGTTGATGACCAGCTCGGTGATCACGCGCAGGCCGCGCTCGTGCGCCTCGGCCAGCATCTCGCGGAAGTCGGCGAGCGAGCCGTACTGCGGATGCACGTTCTCGTACTCGGAGATGTCGTAGCCGTCGTCGCGCAGCGGCGAGGGATAGAACGGCATCAGCCAGATCGTGTTGACCCCCAGCTCCTTCACATAGTCGAGCTTGGCGGTCAGGCCCTGGAAGTCGCCCATCCCGTCGTTGTTCGAGTCGAAGAACGCCTTCACGTTGAGCTGGTAGATCACCGCGTCGCGGTACCACAGCGGATCGTCGCTGGTGTCGATCTCGACCGTTTCGAGCGTGATGTGGGAGACGGGAGCGTTCATGGGCAGCGACCTCAGAGGAAGTAATCGAAGTCGCGCTCGTCGCCATGCCGTCTGCGGACGACGAAGATGTGCGCGGGCATGGTGCCGGGATCGAGCCGGATGTAGTGCCAGTCGCCCTGCCAGACGAAGCGCTGGCCGCTCAGCAGGTCGTGCATCTGGAAGGCGCGCGAGCGCGGAACGCCCACGCTTTCGGGCTCCAGCCCGAGCCAGCCCGACTGCGGGGTGTGCGGGTCGAGGTTGACCACGGTGACGATCACGTTGTCGCCCTCGGGCGAGGCCTTGGCATAGGCCAGCAGATGCTCGTTGTCGATGTGCAGGAAGCGCAGGCTCCTGTCCCACTGCAGCGCCGGGTTCTCGTGGCGGATGCGGTTCACGCGCGTGATGAAGGGCGCGAGGCTGGCCGGGTCGTCGTGGTTCCAGTGCCGCAGCTGGTACTTCTCTGAATCGAGGTATTCCTCGCTGCCGGGCGAGCGCGGCAGGTGCTCCCGCAGTTCGTAGGTGGGCCCGTAGATACCGTAGTTGGCCGCCAGCGTGGCGGCCAGCACCAGCCGCGTCATGAACACGGCGGGTTCGCCGGTCTGCAGCTGCTCGTGCAGGATGTCGGGCGTGTTGGGCCACGCATTGGGGCGGAAGTAGTCGATGCCCGGACCGCTCGAGAGCTCGGTGAAGTATTCGACCAGCTCTTCCTTGGTGTTGCGCCAGGTGAAGTAGGTGTACGACTGCGAGAAGCCGAGTTTCGCGAGCCGGTGCATCACCTTCGGCCGCGTGAAGGCCTCGGCAAGAAAGATCGCCTCGGGATGGTCGCGCTTGACCTCACCGATGGCCCACTCCCAGAACGGGAAGGCCTTGGTGTGCGGGTTGTCCACGCGGAAGATGCGCACGCCCTCCCCGATCCAGTGGTCGATCACGCTCTTCAGCTCGGCCCACAGCGCGCGCCAGCCGTCGCACTCGAAGTTGAAGGGGTAGATGTCCTGGTACTTCTTGGGCGGGTTCTCGGCGTACTGCACGGTGCCGTCGGGACGCCAGCGAAACCAGTCGGGGTGCGCCTTCACGTAGGGATGGTCGGGCGCGCACTGGAAGGCGATGTCGAGCGCGATCTCGAGCCCGTGCTCCGCGGCGCGCGCGAGCAGGTGCCTGAAGTCTTCCTCGGTGCCGAGCGCCGGCAGGATCGACTTGTGCCCGCCTTCGGCCGCACCGATGGCCCACGGGCTTCCGACGTCCTCGGGGCCGCTCGCGAGTGCGTTGTTGGGCCCTTTGCGCTGCACGCGGCCGATCGGGTGGATCGGGGGGAAGTACAGCACGTCGAAGCCCATGGCGGCGATGGCCGGCAGGCGAGCCTCCACATCCCTGAAGGTGCCGTGCACGCCGGGCTCGGCAGCGGTCGAGCGCGGGAACAGTTCGTACCAGGTGCTGAAGCGAGCCCGCTCGCGGTCGGCGACCAGCGGCAGCTCGGCCGGATGGCGCACCTCGTGCCGGCGGTCGGGATGGCGGCGCGCCAGCGCGGCGTACTCGTCGTCGAGCGCCAGGGCCTTCAGCGAGGTCACATCGGAGGCAGGGTCGGCCGCCATCGCGTCGAGCTCGCTGGCCCAGCGCTGCAGCGCGGTGCGGTCGGCGCCCTCGGCCCGCGCGGCGGCGGCCGCGATCTCCAGCGCGCCGACCTGCGCGGCGACGCGCACGTCGTCGGGATCGACACGCCGCGCCATCTCGTGCCGCCACGAGTCGAACGGGTCCACCCAGGCCACCGCCGTGTAGACGTAGCGCCCCGGCGACGGCGGGGAAAACGAGGCTTCCCACACGTCGTTGCCGAGCGGCTTCATCGGCACTTCGCGCAACTCCGCATGGTCGTGAGCGCGCCAGCACAGCTGCACGCGCAGCACGTCGTGCCCGTCGGTGAAGCAATGCGCCCGGACCTGCACCCGCTCGCCGGCCACGCACTTCACCGGGAAGCGGCCGTTGTCCACGCACGGCAGCACGGCGTCGATGACCGCGCGGACGGTGCCGTTGTCGATGTCGGCCGCCGCGGGAGCCGGCCGTGTCGCAAAGATGTTCTTCATGAGGGGCGGTGCTCCAGGATCAGCGTGGACAGCGGCGGCAGGGTCAGGCACACCGATTGCCGGCGGCCGTGGGAACGCACCGGCGCCGCCTCGACGCCGCCGAGGTTGCCCCAGCCCGAGCCGCCGAACTCCGTCGCATCGGTGTTGATCACCTCGCACCAATGGCCGCCCAGCGGCACGCCCAGCAGGTAGTTGGTGCGCGGCACCGGGGTCATGTTGCTCACCACCAGCAAGGGGGGGCTGCCGTCGCGCGCCTTGCGCAGGAAGGCGAACACGCTGGCGTCGGCGTCGTCGGCCGCGATCCATTCGAACCCGGAAGACGAAAAGTCGACCTGATGCAACGCCGGCGCGCTGCGGTAGACGCGGTTGAGCTGGGCCACCAGGCGCTGCAGCCCACCGTGCCCTTCGAGCTCGCAGACCCACCATTCGAGTTCGCCGTCGTGCGTCCACTCGCGGCGCTGGCCAAACTCGCCGCCCATGAAGAGCAGCTTCTTGCCCGGATGCGCCCACATGAAGCCGAACAGCGCCCGCAGGTTGGCGAACTGCTGCCAGGTGTCGCCGGGCATCTTGTTGAGCAGCGAACCCTTGCCGTGCACCACCTCGTCGTGCGAGAGCGGCAGCACGAAGTTCTCGTGGAAGGCGTACACCAGCGAGAAGGTCAGCTTGTGGTGGTGGTACTTGCGGTGGATGGGCTCTTCCTTCATGTACGACAGCGTGTCGTGCATCCAGCCCATGTTCCATTTCTCGCCGAAGCCGAGGCCGTCCATGTCGGTGGGCCGGGACACGCGCGGCCAGGCGGTCGACTCCTCGGCCACGGTGATGGTGTCGGGGTGCTCGCGGTAGACGGCGCGGTTCAGGGTCTGGAGAAAGTCGATGGCTTCCAGGTTCTCGCGGCCGCCGTGGCGGTTCGGAATCCATTCACCATGCTGGCGCGCGTAGTCGAGGTACAGCATCGACGCGACGGCGTCCACGCGCAGCCCGTCCAGGTGATAGAGGTTGAGCCAGAACAGGCCGGACGACACGAGGAAGCTGCGCACCTCCGATCGGCCGTAGTTGAAGATGCTCGAATTCCATTCGGGGTGGAAGCCCTGCCGCGGGTCGGCGTGCTCGTAGAGGTGCGTGCCGTCGAAATACGCGAGACCGTGCTCGTCGGTCGGAAAGTGCGAAGGCACCCAGTCGAGCAATACGCCGATGCCCTGCTGGTGCAGGTGGTCGACGAAGTACATGAAGTCCTGCGGCGATCCGAAGCGCGCCGTCGGTGCGAAGTAGCCGGTGGTCTGGTAGCCCCACGAACCGTAGAACGGATGCTCGGTCACCGGCATGAGTTCGACGTGGGTGAAGCCCATGTCGTTCACGTAGTCGGCGAGCTGGTGCGCCATCTCGCGGTAGTCCAGGAACCGGCCGTCGCGGCGCCGCCATGACCCCAGGTGCACCTCGTAGACCGACATGGGCGCGTCGAGCGCATTGCGCGGTCCGCGGTTTGCCATCCACTGCGCATCGCCCCAGTCGTACGAGAGTTCGCAGATGCGCGAGGCGGTGGCGGGCGGCGGCTCGGCGCTGAAGGCGACGGGGTCGGCCTTGTCGACCGTGTAACCGCCGTGGCGGGAGTGGATGCGGTACTTGTAGGCCTGGCCGACCGCCGCGCGGGGCGCATGGCCTTCCCAGATGCCGGTGCCATCGGGGCTGGGTGCCAGTGGGTCGGCATCGCCGGACCAGTGGTTCCAGTCGCCGACCACCGAGACCGACTCCGCATTCGGCGCCCACACCGCGAAGCGGGCACCCCCCTCTTCCTGCGGATGGCAACCCAGAAGGTCGTACAGGCGGGAGTGGGTTCCCTCCCGAAAAAGGTATGCGTCTTGCTCGTCCTGGCGTGAATGGTTCAACGGCACCGGCGTTCCTTGATTGAATTGAAGGCCAGCGGAGCAGTTGTTCAAGGAACGACTCCGGTCCTCGCATGGCCTGCGCTCAATCTGCAGGGTCGCCGGATGCCGCAGATAAGGCCTGCGCCGCCTCGCCGTGTCGGAGAGTTGCCCGTGTCGCGCGTGCGCCCGCCGTCGAGCGGGGAGCGTTCAGACGTTCACTTCGCAGGCAGTCGCGTGAGCCTGCTGCAACGGGGAAAGATTCCGGCGAGTGCGAAAGTCGTCGAGGGTGAGTTCGATCGCATGCCGGGGATCGGCCCTGTAGCGGGCAATGGCGGCGGCCTGAATTGCATCGAAGTACTTCTTGCACACATCCAGCAACAGGTCACCCATCTCGCGCACGCCGAACACGTCGTGCAGGGTGTCCTCGGAAATCTCCACCACGATCCGTACGCCGTCCGGTCCGTTCGGATAGACGGCGAAACGCACCGTCGCGGTATCGAAACAATAAATACCCTCGAAGTCCATGCCTGTCTCCTTTTTCGGAGTGTTCCGCGCGGCGGACATTGAACGCGCATTGAGGTGCGCCGGACGATGGATTTCTACGCGTGTTCAGGCAGGACCTTGCCTACAAACGGGGCCGGTTTCAGATGGTGACCATGCGCTGGCATTCCGTTGCGCACTGCCCGCAGGCTTCGGCGCAGCGCCGGCAGTGGTCCATGTCGTGGCTGGCGCACTCGGCCTCGCAGAGCCTGCAGATGTCGGTGCACAGGCAGCAGAAGAGGCCCGCGTTTTCGCTGTGCCTCGCCATCGCGCCCGCGGCCGTGGTGCAGATCGCCGCGCAGTCCAGATCGAGTGCAATGCATCGCGCCAGGGTGCTGGACGCTTCCTCGACGCACGCCGCGGCGCAGCGGTTGCATGCGGTCGCGCAGGCATTGCAAAGCGAGATGCAGCGATTGAAGTCAAAGGAGCTCGGGTTCGTCATTTCTGCTCCCTGGGAAGCCTGGAAAGAGACAGGACGTTTCCTTTTCCTCCCGCGGCAGGCAGCCCGATGTGGGAAGAGACCGCTCCCGGGTGTCGTCCGGGCCATGGGTTGCGGCCGGGACGCCGCCGTGAAGCCTCTCGCCTCTCAAGCCGGGCTCGTGGACACCGGCTTGGTGAGCGTGGACGTGGCCTTGGCGCCGAGCGTCATCTCCGTGATCCAGGACACCAGCAGCGACCCGTAGGCCTGGCGGGATTCCTGTTTCGACAGCGCGTGGTCCGCGCCCGAGAGCACGCGATAGGTCACCGAGCGGACGCGCTTGAAGGCGGCGAGGTAGTTCTCGACCACCGGATGCGGCACGATGTGGTCGTCCTCCGACTCGACGATCAGGACGTCGCCAGCAAAATCGGCGCAGGCAGCCAGCGCGCGGTTGTCCTTGGGGCCGACCAGCGAGCGGCGGTAGGTCACGAGGTCGGACCGGCTCAACTGCCCCTTGGGCGTGTCCCATTCGCGGTCGCGGTAGAGCGCAGGCGCGCGCAGCGCCAGCCAGCGCACGGGCCGCATGGCGCTCACCAGCGCGGCGAGATAGCCGCCGTAGCTGCTCCCGACGATGGCGATGGCCTCGGGATCGACCGTCGGGTGGCCGACCAGCACGTCGTACGCCGCCAGCACGTCGCGCAAATTGTCTTCGCGGGTCACTTCCAGGCGCTGGGCGGCATGGCGGGCATGCCCTCTCAGATCGAAGGTCAGGCACACGCAGCCGAGCGCCGCGATCTCGCGAGCCCGCCTCAGGTACTGCTCCTGGCTTCCATCCCAGCCGTGGACCAGGAGCACGCCCGGCACCATCGTCGACGCCGCGAACAGCGTCCCCTCGATGTGCTGGCCATCCACGGGGATATCGATGGTGCTATGGCGTGTCGGCATGCGGGGTCAGCAACGTGTATTTGGCGAGCGGCCCGACCTGGCTGTCGACGCCCTGGTAGGACACGATGGCGTTCGCGGGCACCGCGGCGGGTCCGTACACCTCGAAGGACGATGCGCGAACGCGGTCGCACCCGGGATGCCTGTGGAACGATTCGAGCGCCGCGATTTCGGCACCGGTGGCACCGCCCACCCGCCACGACTGCTCCAGCACGCCGGAGCGCCAGGCCCCCCCGGTGCCGGCGCCCTGCACCACGTCGTAGTTGACGCGCGAGGCGAAGAAACCGGGGTAGCACGCAATCACCGCCCGGTGATAGCGCCGCGCCTGGTCGATCGCGTGACGAAGCCGGGGCGCCAGGCCCGTGCCGGCGAGCGTCTCGAAGTCGCCGCGCACCAGCGTCAGGTCGGAACCGCCGTACACCTCGTCACCGGCGTTGTCCCGGGTCAGGCGCTGCTGGCCGTAGTAGCTGACGACCATCCGCTCCACGATCACCTGTCCGACGCTGAAGGTTTCGGGCCGCTCGAGGTTCTCTTCGAGCACGACGCCGTGGACCGCGATATCGGCCTCGTCCATGGCGTCGATGCAACGGTCGAGCGCATCGGCATCCCTCGCGACGACCTGGCCGCGGCCGCCCGTTGCCCCCACCGGCTTCACGCGCACGACGCCGGACCCGAGCAGCGCGCGCCCTGCCCTGCGCGCCTCTTCGCGCGAGAAGCACGAGAAGCCGGCCAACGCCGCACCGGCGATCTCGGAAGCGAAGCGGGTGCACCAGCCCGGCGGCCGCGGTGCATCGGTACCGGCCACCGGGTGAGTGATCGCCTTGGTGGCGACAAATGCATGCGGTACCATGCCGCCGAACAGGTCGTGCACCCCCGCGATGCCCATGGCATGCGCCAGCCCCGGGTCTGTCACGGTGTCGCTCGGCACGAAGTACGGCGGCTGCGCATACGGCTGCCGGGAATCGTAGGCGCCCGCGAAGGCGCAGCCCTTGAGAGCGGCGAGCCGCTGCGCGAAGTCGGTTCGCGTGGCGTGCTCATGCTCGCTGCAGTAGTCCTGCGGATCCAGGTCCCACGTCACGACGCTGCGAAGGTTCGGCAGCGACGCAGGCGGGCTCGATGCGACAGGCCTGGAACCGGAGACCGGGTTCACGGCGATGGTCGAAGAGGAGTGCCGCGATCAAGGCCTGTGCACCTTTGCCTTGTCCTTCTCCGCCGAAGGCAGCTTCACCTTCGTGACAGTGACGGACACCGGATCGCTGGCGGGAAAGGATTCTTCAACACCGCTGTCCAGCGCCTCTTCACTGGCGGGCTGCTCGGTGGGTTTCACGGCCTCGGCAGGCGCCTTGCCGTGATTCTTGGAGGTGGGGAAAGGAAATGCCTTCTGCTCTTTCTGTTCCGAAGTCATGGTGCCTCCTGGCATGTACGCCCCGCCTCGAAGGAGGAAGAAGCTCCGCCATGTTCGCCGCAGGTTGCCGACACGCCCGGTCGGAAGGTGCAGCGGATGCGCGTGGGAACAGTCTGGCGCCGGCCACCGGCCCGGCGAACAGCCGGCGGATGATAAAAAGGCAGTCCCCAGGCGACGATATGCGTTCATGACCGACCTTGATGCCCCCGCGCGCGCGTTGATCGACACCTGCTCGCAGGCTTCACTCGCGCTTCTGGAGTGCAACCTGACGCCGCACGGCATCCTGGCCGCCAGCCCCACCGAGGCCGCCGTGGCGCGGCGCTACACGCGCATCTTCGGGCGCGACGCCGCGATATGCGTGATGGCCATGTGCGGCAGCGGCGTGCCCGCGCTCGAGCAGGGAGCGGTGGCCAGCCTCGACGCGCTCGCGGCACAGCAGGCGACCAACGGACAGATCCCCAAATACGTCGACCCGGAGGGCCACGATGCCGACTTCTGGTATCTGGGCTGCATCGACGCCACCTTGTGGTGGCTGATTGCGGTCGATCATGTGCGCCGTCATGGACGCGTCGGTCTCTCGCACTGGGACAGCGGGGTGCGCCGCGCGATCGGCTGGCTGCTGGCGCAGGAGCACCAGCACTTTCGGCTGCTGCAGCAGAACGAGGCCAGCGATTGGGCCGACATCATGCCTCGCTCGGGGTATGTGCTGTACAGCAACGCCCTCTGGTACGACGTCAAGCGCCGCTACGCGCTGGACCATGCCGAGGAGACGCAGCACCACTTCAATCACCTGTTCAATCCGTTCCAGCGCGACCTGCCTGAGTACCACCGGGCCCGGCTGCTGCGGCACTATGCGCGCCGTGGCCGGCGCGATCCCGGCCTGTACCTCAGCTTCGTCAATCTGGCCGTCGTCGGCAACGAGGGGGACGTGTTCGGCAACGTGCTGGCCCTGCAGAGCGGACTGGCCGATGCCACCATGGCACGCCGCATCGTCCAGACCATCATCGCGGCACGTGCCGGCGATCCCTACCCCGTGCGTGTGGTCCTGCACCCGCTGTCGCGCCAGCATGAACTGTGGCGGCCGTACATGGCGCGCCATCAGCAGAACAGCGTGCACCAGTATCACAACGGGGGCATCTGGCCCTTCGTCGGGGGCTTCTGGGTGATGGCGCTCGCCCAGCAAGGCCTGCACGAACTGGCCTGGTCCGAGCTCGCGCGGTTGGCGCACGTCAACGGACTCGACGACTGGCGTTTCACCGAGTGGTTTCATGGCCGGACGCTGGCGCCGATGGGGATGGCCGGGCAGAGCTGGAACGCCGCGACCTTTCTGCTCGCACAACGCGCCCTGCTGGGCGACAAGGCGGCTTGCTGACGGTGCGCAGCGGGTATCTCAACCGGATTCGAATTGGGATTGCGGATACCGGGGCATCGCATATATTGGGTCAATCCGTTTGCGCGAGGCGGCCTTGAAGCGATTCATGGAAGGCGAAGATCGACAGCCGGTTGCGCCGCTGCCCTCTGCTGTTTGACAACCTGCGAGCCCATGCCCATGCAAACCCCACCTGCCCCCACCRCAAGCTCGGCCCCGTTGGCGGAGACGGCGCCAATCGTCGAGCAGTTGCCCGTCGGCATTTTTCGCAAAGACGCTGCCGGGCGCTTCATCTTCGTCAATCCCCGGTTCTGCCAACTCAAGGGCACGCCTGCAGACCAGATCCTGGGCCGAACGGCGGCCGAGATCGCCTCCGGTGCCGCGCAAGACGGGCACTCGATGTGGCGTCCCGATCTCGCCGCGCAGGAAAGCCTTCACCACACGCTGATCATGCAGACCGGGCAGCAGGTCGAGCGGCAGGAAGCGCTTTCCGGTGCTGGCGGCCAGCCGCTGTCTTTGCAGGTTGTCGAGTCCGCAGTGAGGGGCCCTGGCGAGACGATCGTTGGCAGCCAGGGGGTCTTGTTCGACGTCTCCCCTCGCATGCAGACGGACGAAATGCTGGTGGACGACCATGAATTGCTCCGGGCGCTGCTGGACAACTCTCCGGACCACATCTATTTCAAGGACACCCAGTCTCGTTTCATCAAGTCCAGCACGGCCCAGGCCCTCGAGTTCGGAATGGCCACTCCCGACGGGCTGGTGGGCAAGTCGGATTTCGACGTCTTTTCCGACGAGCACGCCCGTCCGGCGTTCGAGGACGAACAGGAAATCATCCGCACGGGCTTGCCGATGGTCGGCAAGGTGGAAAGGGAAACCTGGATAGATGGGCGGCCCGACTCCTGGGCCTTGACAACGAAGATGCCTCTGCGCAACCGTGCAGGCCAGATCATCGGAACCTTCGGCATCACCAAGAACATCTCCGACCTGAAGGAAGCCGAACGCCAGGTCGCCGAGGTGAACAAGCAGTTGATCGAAGCCTCGCACCTGGCTGGCATGGCCAGGATCGCCATCAATGTGCTGCACAACGTCGGCAATGTGCTCAACAGCGTGAACGTCTCCACGGCGGTGATTCTCTCGGGCCTTCGCGCCTCGAAGATCCACGGGCTCACGCGGGCGGTCCAGCTGATGGAGGCGCACGCAGACGACCTGGGTGCGTTTCTGGCGTCCGACGCCAGAGGAAAGATCCTTCCCGGCTACCTGTGCCAATTGGCCCCCGTGCTGGTGGCGGAGCAGCACGATGCCATCAAGGAGCTGATGGCTCTGAGCAAGAACGTGGAGCACATCAAGGAAATCATCGCCGCACAGCAGACCCATGCCGGAGCCTCCAGGCTGCTGGAGACGGTGCAGATCCACGAACTGGTGGAAGACGCATTGCGCATCAACGCAGAGGCGTTGGCGCGACGCCGTATGGTGGTGGAAAAAGAGATGGCGCCCGTTCCCGAGTTGCCACTGGACAAGGGGCGGATACTGCAGATCCTGGTGAATCTGATCGCCAATGCCGAGCAAGCCATGGAGGGTGTGTCAGATCGCGAGCCAAGGCTCGCACTGCGGGTGGATCTGGCGCAAGGC